>JAUWJC010000184.1 GCA_030607895.1 Pirellulales bacterium | reverse complement strand
GGGGGGATTAGCGGTTTAGCGGGGTGCGTTGGGCCTTCCTGGTTGTGCTTTTCGTGGCGGTGCCAGGGCTGCGCCCTGGGCTATGATAGCGGGTCCCATTGGGCCTCATATCACCACGCGACGCGTAACAAAAACCGGAACCGTTTTGGGGTGGATTTCGACATGTCAACCCCACATTTTCATCACCCCAGACCCACCCTATGATACACAACATTTGCAAAGGCTTGACAGCCCAGGCCATTCTGCATAATGGTCGGGACATGCTCCGCCGGCTACGAACCGGTTAGCAGTCCTATGCTCGCAGCTTTTCCAGCTTGGCCAGCCGGTCGAGAATCTGGTTGTCGTCGGGAATCAGGCCGCCGCGGCGGTCGCTTTCAAACTCACGTTCCAGACCGGCAAGCGACTCCTTGACCGCCAACCTGGCGGTGGGACTCAGCCGATCGATGGCCAGCACTCCGTCGAGATGGTCGGTCTCGTGCTGCACCGCCCGGGCGTGCAGGCCTTCCAACTCGTAGGTAACTTCCTGGCCCGCCGGATTGTAGGCGGTAAGCACGACCTTCTCCGGCCGCCGCACGGGCGTGTAGATATTCGGGAAGCTCAGGCAGCCTTCTTCGCCCTCGGCCGAGCCACTCCGCTTGACGATCACCGGATTGATGAATACGTGCTCCTCGTCCACGGCCTCCGGATCGGCTTGCAGGTTTATCACGAACATCCGGTAGGGCAGATCGACCTGATTGGCCGCCAACCCGATACCCTTGCCCTCGTACATCACCTCGAACATCTGCCGAATAATCTGCCGCAATTCGGAATCGACCCTGCTGCGCGGCTTCGACTTGTGGCGTAACGTGGGATGTGGGTACTTGACAATCTGCACGGGTTAAGGCTCCAAAAAAGTAAGTCTGTAGCATGATTACAGACATGCGTAGGGTGGGTGCTTACACCCACGTGAATTTGCGGTTGTTTGTGCGCGTTGCGCGTGGGTGCAAGCACCCACCCTACCATATTTCGGTCGTTTTCGTGCTTTCGTTATTTCCCTTGTGTCCTATTCGGCCGATTGCGTTTCGGGTTTCAGGTTTTCCAGCAGCCGCCCGAGGGTGGCTTTTGCATCACCCAACAGCAGAATGGTCTTGGGATCGGCGTACAACGGGTTATCGACTCCGGAGTAGCCCGGCTTCTCGTCCAGGTTGCATACGACGAGCTGCTTGGCGTTGGGAGCCTCCATAATGGGCATTCCCGAGATTGGGGTTCCCGACACCTCGATTGCCGCCGGATTCACCACGTCGCAAGCGCCGACGATCACGGCAAGATCGGTGCTGGGGAAGTGGGGATTGATCTCGTCGATTTCGGCCAGCATGTCGGGATCGACCTCCGCTTCGGCCAGCAGCACGTGCATGTGGCCGGGCATCCGGCCCGCAATGGGGTGAACGGCGAACTTCACGGTCTTGCCCGCCGCCTGTAAACGGTCGGCCAGGCGGACGGTCTCGAACTGCGCGTGCGCCAGCGCCATGCCGTAACCTGGAACAACGACCACGCTGTCCGCGCCGCGGACCGCTTCGACCGCTTGAACGAACGGGTCTTGTTGCCGTGGTGTTTCGCTCGTCGGCACCGTTGCCGTTTCCGATGCCGGCTCCGATGCCGATGGCGCATCCTCCGCCGATTCCGACCCGAGCGGCTTGGCCTGCATTTGGATGCCGACAAAAACGGCAATCAGTCTTCGATTCATCGCCTTGCACATGAAGTATGTAAGAATCGAACCTGACGCGGCCACCGGGGCTCCACAAGCGATGAGCAGCCGATTCTGAATGATAATCCCGCACAGCGCGGCCGCCAGTCCGGACGTGGCGTTGAGGAAGGAGATCAACACCGGCATGTCGGCCCCGCCGATCCGCATTGAAAAAACGATCCCCAAAAGGACGGAAAGCACGACCAGGATCGACAAGGACCACACGACGGCCGGTCCCGCTCCGGTTGCCGCAACAACACCCCAAATGGCAATTACCGCGGCCGTTCCCAAAAGGATCGAACCGTGTTTGGAGAAGACGATTGGCGTTTGTCTGACGAGGCCGGCCAGTTTTCCGCTGGCGATCATGCTTCCGCTGAACGTGGCCGCACCGACAACCAGCCCGAGGATCCCGGCCGTTTTGGCGGTGGTTGTCACAAGAGCATCCTGGCGGGCCAGTTCGACGAATGAAACGAGAAACGCCGCCAGTCCGCCTGCCCCGTTCTGAAACGCGACCATCGCGGGAATCTGGGTCATGTTTACGCGGACCGACACGGCCCAGCCCGCCAGCCCTCCCAGGGCGAGGGCCGAGACGACAATAACCGGCTCCGTAACCGGACTGCGGTACAACACGACGCCCAACGCGCACAGCAAAGCCGCCGCGGCCGCAAGATTCCCCAGCCTCGCGTTTCTTGGCCTTCCGAACAGCCAGACGCCCAGGATGAGCGTAAAGATGATTGCGAAATCCGTCAGCATCTACGCAGACCGCTTTCTCTTTTTGAACATTTTCAGCATACGGTTGGTAATGGCGAACCCGCCCACCAGGTTGAACGCCGCGGAGGCAATCGCCAACGCGCCGAGCCCCTTTACCAGGGTGCCCGATTCGACTGAAAACAAAAGCAGGGCCCCCAATACCGTCACGCCCGAGATGGCATTGGTCATCGACATCAGCGGCGTGTGCAGCCGCGGAGGCACCTTCGATATGAGAAGGTACCCAATCAGGAAGACGATCACGAAGACCGACAACATCAACAGTACTTCGGGCATGGCACCATCTTCTCCCAATTCATCAGTTGTAACCGTTCACGGGTACGAGGGAATCAGGCCACGGATCAAACACGGATCAAACACGGATAGACAAGTTATAGGGTCTTGATCTACCACGAAGAACACGAAGTACACGAAGAGAAGAAGGAGTAAACATCGAGAAAATACGGCTTGTCAACTAGATGTTTCCTTGCTTCGTGCTCTTCGTGTTCTTCGTGGTTTTCTGAAGGAATCCGGCCCCTTGATCCGTGTTTCATCCGTGTTTCATCCGTGGCCGAGATAATCCCGTGAACGGTTACCATCAGTTGTTCTGCATGGCCTTGAGCGTGCCCTTGTGAACGATCTCGCCCCGATAGGTGACCAACGAGTGCCGCACGATTTCGTCGTCCAGGTCGAGCGTATCGATTCCCTTTTTGTACAGATTCTTCACGTAGTTGAGTAGGTTGTTTGCGTAGAGCCAGCTCGCATGAACGGGCATGGAGCCGGGGATGTTCCACAGCCCGCACACAAGAATCCCGTGCTCGACAACCTCCTGCCCCGGCTCGGTGAACGCGCAGTTACCGCCCTGGTCGACGGCCACGTCCACGATTACCGAGCCCGGCTTCATGCCGGCAACCATTTCCTTGGTGGCGAGCACGGGCGCTACCTCGCCGGGCACAAGCGCACTGAAGATTACGATGTCGGCCTCTTCGACAAGAGGCCGTAACACGGCTCTTTCCTTTTCCAACCACTCCGGCGGCAGGGCCTTGGCGTAGCCGTCTTGCCCAATTGCCAGTTCGGCGGAAACCTCAAAGCCGGCGACCTTGGCTCCAAGGCTGTCGGCTCCCTTTCGGGCGTCCTCGCTGATGTCGACGGCCTTGATCGAGCCACCCAGCCGCTTAGCCGTGGCGATTGCCTGCAACCCAACCACGCCGGCGCCGACAATCAAGAACTTCGCCGGCTTGATCGTGCCAATGGCCGTGCCGATGATCGGAATGAACTTCGGAAACCGGTTGGCCGCCATCAGCACCGACTTGTACCCGGTCACCGTGCTCATCGAGGTCAAGGCATCCATCGGCTGAGCCAGCGACGTGCGTGGAATGCCATCCATCGTCAAGCCGGTGACGTTCCTGTCGCGCAGTATTTCGATCATTTCGTGATTAACGGGCGCGGCCGGATGGAGGAACGTTATCAGCACGGCCCCTTCACGGA
The DNA here is from genome assembly GCA_030607895.1 of Pirellulales bacterium. GTDB lineage: Bacteria > Planctomycetota > Planctomycetia > Pirellulales > Thermoguttaceae > JAUWJC01. The sequence continues at coordinate 3,729 of JAUWJC010000184.1, read as the reverse complement.
TCATTTCCGCCTCGTGCCTGCCGACGTTCTCGTTGAAAACCGGCTGCTTCACCTTCAAAACGAGGTCCGATTCCACGAAAAGGGTTCTCGCGTCCGCCACCATCTCCGCCCCGGCTTCCTCGTAATCACCGTCGGATCGGAAAGCACCTTCGCCGGCCGACGACTCCACCAAGACGTCAAACCCCATCTTGACGTATTCTCGTACGGTCTCGGGAAGCGCCGCCACTCGATGTTCTCTCTCCAGGATCTCTTTGGGAATTCCGAGGATCATCTGAAGCCTCCATACAGGATTTTCAGTAGGAGTTTCAGAGCCGGGCCGTTCTCTCGGTCCCAAGCTCCAGCTTTCTCTCGGTCCCAAGCTCCAGCTTGGGACCGCATTTCTGCGAAGCTCTGCTTCGCTTGCGATGAAGCGACACGCCTGGTTCCCAAGCCGGAGCTTGGGAACCAGGTTATGCATCTGCTCTACAAACAAGTCCACGCACAACAGCGTACCGCTTCGTCATGGGGTTTTCAAGCCACCCACGCAGCCCGCCGCGGCGGTGCTACACCGGCTTCTCGCGGAATTGCTTCCAGTCGATACCCAGTTTACGCATCCTCGCGCGCAGCGTGTGCGGGTTGACTTCCAGCAGAACGGCAGCGCCTTGGAGGCCTTCGATACGTCCCTTGGTAACGGCCAACACCGCCTTGATGTGCCGAGAGATCGCGGCATCGAGAGAGATGATTTCGGTCGGGACATCGCCCTTTTCCGCACGCTGCTTGCTGCTTTGGGGTACCGAATGCGAGGAACCGGCCGTAACACCCAGCGCCTTGGCCACTTCCAGGCCGCGGCCGTCGCCCAGAATTGCCGCCCGATCGATTACCGTGGCCAGTTCGCGGATATTGCCGGGCCACGAATACGACGACAACAGCCCAATGTCTTCCGGGGAGAGCGTCATCGGGGGCAATCCGAAACGCGTGGCGGCACGCTCGGCAAAATGGGTGGCCAGCGCCGGGATGTCTTCCATACGGTCGCGCAGCGGCGGCAGCATAATGGGGAAAACCGCGATTCGGTACCATAAGTCTTCCCGGAACTTGCCCTGGGCCACCATCCCGGCCAGATTGCGGTGCGTGGCGGCCACAATCCGAACGTCGACCTTGACGCGATGCTGCCCGCCGACACGCTCCAGCCAACCGTCTTGAAGAATACGCAGTAACCGAACCTGAGCAGCCAGCGGCAGTTCCCCAATCTCGTCGAGAAACAGCGTCCCGCCGTCGGCCCGCTCGAACCACCCCTTGCGCGTTTCGATCGCACCGGTAAAAGCCCCCTTCTCGTGTCCGAAGAGTTGCGAATCGATCAACTCGGGTGGAATCGCACCGCAATTAACCCGATTGATAGGACCCGAGGCACGAGCCGATTGCGCGTGAATGGCCCTTGCCAGGAGTTCCTTTCCCGTGCCCGTCTCACCGAATATCAGCACCGGCACATCCGAGCCCGCAACCAGCTCCGCCCGCTCCATGACCGACCTGAGGCCCGTATCCGCCCCGACTGTCATGTCTCCCAGCTTCTTGCGACCGAGGCGGCTCAACAAAGAGCGTTTATCGGCTTCCGCCGCTTCGCGGAGGGTGGCCATCTCACGCAGCCGATGGTCGTTCTCCAGGGCCGCGGAGAACGGATCGAGCAACACCTGCGTCAGGGCAACATGCCGGGCGTCGAATGTTTGTCCGGACGGTGCAATCAAAACCAGGACGCCGGCCAGGCACCGCGGATCACCCAGCGGGCCGGCCAATACGTCGCCCCGCACATCCGCCGGCACGATCAGCGGCAATACATCCGTGGGTGCGCCGGGTTTGCCGCGTCGGGCCACTTCGCCCCGCTTGCACCACGCCAGCAGGGTATCCAACTCGGCCGCCGAGCACTCGGTGTGGACGGGGCCGAAAAAGGAACCAGGTTTAATTTGCCCTAACGGCCCAGCTTCGCGCAAATTAAACCTGGTCCCTTTTTCGGCTCCCGAGCCCGGTGATTCCGCGGCCACCGTCTCAATAGAGCGACGCCGCCGGTCAATTCTCCGTACGAGTACCTGCTCGATCGGCATCAGCCGCGAGAGTCTGTCGGTAATGGTCTTGGTAGACTGGCCGATTTCTATGTGGCGGCAGGCTTCCTGCCACACGTCCAGCAGAACGGCTTGGAATTGATGCACGGCGGTCTCCTATTATATTACACGGTAATGCTACCATTTATCACGGTCCGTGTCCAGCACATATAACGGCAACGGCCGCCAAGTATCCTGCAATGGCCACGGCTGTACGGGATTTGGCCAAAAACGCCTGCCTAATTTGCCTATTGCACCGATTTTCACGATACTCCTCTCAAAAACGGTCTGGCACATGGTTTGCATATCATCCCTGGGCGTTTGTGAGTTAGTCGGTGAGTTGCGAAGCCGTAAGCGGAGATTGGAAACAACAGCCCGGATTAGGGAGAAGCGAAGTGTCGAAGACCACGGTGACGGAAAAGCTGGGAGCACTGCCAACGTCGGGAAGAAGGCGTGTTCAGGTCTGGGCAGCGGTTGTCTTGCTCATAGTTGCTGCGTTGGTGATCCAGATGGCAGTGCCCGATTGGCAAGTTCTACCCGACTACGCAAGCCACTTGGGATACGGCGTCATCCTGGCAATCTTCTTGACGGCGTTGTTTTGCGAATACATCGACTCGAGCCTGGGCATGGGGTACGGGACAACGCTTACCCCGCTACTGCTGCTGGCTGGGTTCGAGCCGCTACAGATCGTCCCCTGCGTGCTGTTGAGTGAGTTTGTCACCGGAGCCATGGCCGGCTTGATGCATCACCACGACGGAAATGTCGATTTCTTGCGCGACCGGAGGGCACGGTCGACCACCATCTTGTTGTCGGCTCTCAGCGTGGTAGGCGCGGTTGCGGCCGTCACGCTGGCGATTCAAGTGCCCAAGGCCTGGCTCTCCTCGATTATTGCCGTCATTATCTTGTCGGTTGGAGTAATCACGCTGGCGACTGCCCGCCGACGACTCCGGTACCGTCCCGGGCACATGGGCGCCCTCGGAGCGGTTGCGGCCTTCAACAAGGGGCTTAGCGGCGGCGGATACGGTCCGTTGGTCACCTCCGGGCAGGTCGTCTCCGGAATGTCGCCCAAGCAGGCGGTTGCCGTTACGTCGTTGGCCGAGTCGCTAACGTGCTTCGTGGGGCTAACGGCCTACATCCTAATCCGTGGGCATGTCGACTGGACATTGGCCGGGCCGTTGACCGTGGGCGCCATGCTTTCCGTGCCGATTGCTACCCTGTCCGTGCGGCGGCTGCCCGAATCGCTAATGCGCGGCAGCATAGGCGTGACCACCTGCTTGTTGGGATTCCTCACGTTGGTCAAGGTCTTCTGGTAGTAGCTTGCACCGACCGATTCATTCGGGTGAGTGGAAAAAGGGGACAGGCACCTCGCGGCTACGGTTTTCCCCGCAATTCGGGCCGATATCGGCTCGGAGCCAGTCCCCATTTTCCACTGACCGCTTACAGTTTGAGTAGTATTGAAACCCCGCTCTCAAGGGGATATACTCAACGCGGTCAAGAATTGAGGTTTTCGGATTAAGTTGTCAGTTTTCAGTTGTCAGTAGTCAGTTATCAGTAGTCAGTCTGAAGACTTGCCAGAGTCGTTGTTTCCAAGCTCTGACAACTGATAACTGACAACTGATAACTTCGTCACAAAACCGCAATTATTGACCGCGAGCAGTAT
>JAUWJC010000036.1 GCA_030607895.1 Pirellulales bacterium | reverse complement strand
CTGGGGCTTTTGAGCATGAGAATTGGCGGCGTCGTTACACAGTGGGCCATCGCCCGATCGCTGGAAGCCGTCGGCGGAAACGTGCATTTCCGTGGCGCTAATGTGCATATCATTATGTTCACCGGCCCGGACTTCCGCGCCTTCACCGACGAGCACGTCGAGATGATGGCGGAACTGCCCGAACTGAACACGCTGACCTTCACGAGGGTGGCAATTAGCGATCGACTACTGCGCCGGCTTGCACGACTTCCGATTCACAATTTGACGCTGCATGAAACGGGCCTGACCGACAAGGGGTTGGCTCATCTGAAGCGTTGCCCCAAGCTCTCCCGGCTCGATCTTGCCGAGCCCAAGATCAGCAAAGCCGGGCTGATGCAACTCAAGAACGTGTCGACACTCAACGGCCTCTCACTGGCAATCGCCAAGGGTGACAAGGTCGGCAAGGAAGTCGAGAAGGAGCTTCGCGCCGCCTTGCCAAACGTCGACATCCATATCCAAGACCGGTGAGGGCACACTGCCCGCTGGTCGGCATGCAACCACGCGGCGCGCCCGACGTGGCCGTCGGGGCTAAACGGTGCTGTTACGGCCGCGGACGCGCTACGGCAGGATGACCTCGATGCCCGTCACTCGGCAGAAGTCGACCAGGGCGTCGGCCAGGTGCTCGCCGTAACCGAGGCAGGCGTACTCGTTGGTCCAGTTCTCCAAGAGCAAGTCCATGTCGCAATGGGCCGTGACGAACCCATGCGGCCAGAAGGGGATTCCGCATTCGAGCTGCCGGGCTTCGAGTTGATCGACGGGCGGCTCGAAGATCGAGCATCGGGTGACGACCATTTTGAACCGGCCGTCCACGCGGCCTAACCTGGCCAAAACACCTTCGCCCACCTTGCACACCAGCTTGATCGACAGCCCGCCGGCCTCGCCCTCGGTGGGAATGCCGTGTTCGGCGAACCCGGCCGGCCCAAGTTTGCCCGCAAGGGATGGCGGGCAGGCACCGTCGCCTATAATCTTGATCTCGCCCGAGGACTTGTCGATGTGCTGAAGATCGCCGTAGTAGACCGGCTCGGAGCTGAGCTTCGTGAGAAGCCAGACGCTCATGGCCGTGTTGAAATCGCCCAACGTGGACGTTCCCCAACCGTCTTCGAGCATCATGCTCTGGGCGAAGCAGGTAGCGCTGTAGTCGTCGGCCAGGCCGGGAAACGACTGGATGGTGTAGCAGCCCCAGCCGTTCCGTTGGACCCCCTTCTTGATGGCCAGGTACAGCCGCATCGACCGCTCGTTGACCAGGTTCTCCTCGGGCAGGCCGCCGAAGAGTTTTTCGATTCGCGGTTTCAGCGAGCCGAGTTCTTCCGGAGAGATTTCGCCCGCCGCGCGGATCAACTCGGTTGCGTCGCGCGAGTCGATGTCGACGCCGAACGTTTTCATCCACTGGCTCGGATCGGCCGCCCCGCAGGTTTGTCCCATGCCGCGTCCGCCGAACGTGCCGATGGTCGACATGTTGAGCAGGTTTTTCAGATGGGCCGCCTGCGCGTAGCTGACGATCCGGTCGACTTCCTTCTCGTCGTCGGCCGGGCCGTAGACGAACTTGTGATCGATGCCAACTTCGAGCAATCCGCCGTGCAGCACCAGGCCGCCGACCGGCCGCCAGCCTTGCGAGCCGCAGTGCGTCCAGATCAGCACCGGCTTGCCCGACATGGCGAAATCGCGTATCGCGCCGATCATGTGCGAGGCCCAAACCCAGGTGCCGGAGAAGAGCACGATGCAGTCGACGTTATCATCGTCCTTCATCTTCTTCAGCGCCGCCCGGGTTTCTTCCTTGCTGGCGACGACAATGTCGTTTTCCACCAGCGTGACGCCCCGGTCGGCGAGTGCTTTTTTCGACTGGGCGACAATCGCGTCGTCGATGAACGGCCGGCCCATCGGGTCTTCGAGCCCGTCTTTGTGAACGCCGTAAACGATAAATCCGACAGTCGGCTGGATCATTTGCGATTACTCCCGTAATGGTTGGAATGGTTTGGGTCGAAACAAAGTATACGGACGTACTCATCACGCTCCGCGTGATGTTAGTTCGTCACGCGGAGCGTGACGAGTACAAGTGGCTACTGGTAAAACTCCTGCATGGCGGGATAGAGTCGTTTGTAGGTTTGGAACTGCTGGTTATAGACGTCGGCTCGGCGGCCGTCGGGTTCGACCACGCTGGTCGTCTCGACCCAGGTATCGACCAGTTCGCGTGGGTTGCCGCCGGTGTGTGCCGCGCAGGCCAACATGGCCACGCCCAGGCAGCCGGCTTCGGTCACGGCCAGCGTGGTGACGGGCCGGCCGAGCACGTCGGCTTTGAGTTGTGTGAGGGTTGGGTTCTTGGCGCCGCCGCCAATCGCTCGGAACTCGTCGATCTCGAGGCCGGCCCGATGGAGGATGTCGACGTTCAGCCGCATCTCCATTGCCACGCCTTCCAGCAGCGCCCGAAGCACCTCGCCACGCGTCGAGCTTAGCCGCAGGCCGAGGATGGCGCCGGGCACGTTGGAATCAAAATACGGGGTGCCGGAAGGCGTAAAATATGGTAGCACCGTCAGCCCGGAGGGCTCCGGCGACATGGCCCCGATCAACAGATCGTAGGGATCGGCCCCGGTCCGGTTGGCCTGTTCTACTTCCGCCTGTCCCCATTGGTCGCGGAACCAGCGAAGCAGGTTGCCGCCTGTCAGGCTGTAGGCGAGCGTGGCGTACATGCCGGCCATGGCGTGATCGTAGGTACACAGGTTGCCGCGGCGGAGTTGGTCGTCGAAGACGGGTTTCTCGAAGGCCGGGCAGATGCACTCGACCGTGCCGGTGGCGTACATCGCCACGCCCGGCTTCACCACGCCGGCGCCCAGCGCCCCGCAAGTCTGGTCGTGTCCGCCGCCGACGACCAGCACGCCGTCGGGCAAGCCCAACTCGCCGGCAACGGTCGAGTGGATGGTGCCCACGACGTCGCCCGAAGCAATAGGCCGGGCGAGCCGCGATGCGTCCAACTCGACCGCCGAGAGGATGTCGTCTTCCCACTGATGCGTGCGGACGTTGAACATCATGGTTCGGCCGGCCAGCGGCCAACTGATGGCCGGGTCCAAACCGAGGTTTGCCTGGAATAGGTCTTCGTAGCAGTAGAACTTTGCCGCGTCGGCCCAGGTTTCCGGCTGGTTCTGGCGCAACCACAACAGCTTGAAGACCGTAAACAGCGGATGGGGCGTATGGCCCGTTATCTCGTAAAGCCGCTGTTGGCCGAACTGCCGGCTCCAGGGCTCCACGAGCGCTTGTGCCCGGGCGTCGGACGAGACCATGCCATGAGCGAGGAATCGGCCGTCGGCCGCCACTGGGGTGAACGCTTCTCCCTGGCAGGAGATACCCAAACCGCGTACCGGGTCGCTTGGGCAGGAGCCGGCCGCCTCGGCGACCACTTCCCGGCACGCCCGGCACACCCGAGACGAATCGATTTCCGCCCAACCAGGCTGGGGCGTAAGCAACGGGTACTCGCGATACGCCAGCGTCAGGAGCCGTCCTTCGGCGTCGAACAGGCCGGCCTTGCAGCCGGTTGTGCCGATATCCAGTCCCATGTAGCTCACATGAATCCTCCTTGGTGGCGGCAAAATGGCACGGTAGCTGTTGTCAGGCACATTTGCAGACCGATCCGGCGGATCATCCGTCACCTTCCCGATTCGGCAACCATGGCCGAGCTGATGAAATCCTCGTTAAGCGTGATACCCAGTCCCGGTGCGTCGGCAACGGCGATCATGCCGTCGACGGCATCGACTTTTTCGACGGTCAGTTCGTGCCGTTGGGGATGATCTTCCACGCAGTTCTCGAACACAAACGCGTCGCGGCAGGTGCTCAGCCAATGCAAGCTGGCGGCCACGGTTACGGGACTGGTGTAGCAATGGTTGCACAGTCTGGCGCCAATCTGCTCGACTCGGTCTCTGATGTAGACGGCCTCGGTAAAACCGTTTCGAGCCAGGTCTACCTGGTAGACGTCCAAGGCGTGTCGATCGATAAGGGGCCGAAACGCTTCCCGGCCGCACTCGCCCTCGCCGGCGGCAATTGGCACCGGCGAGCGGTCGCGGAGCCAGACGTACCCGTCGATGTCGGCTTGCTGGAGCGGTTCTTCCAGCCAGCCGATATTGTACTCGGCGAAGGTTTCCGCCCGGCGCAAGGCCGTTCGGGCGTCCCACACGCAGCCGGCGTCGATAAGCAACATGGCTTCGTCGCCCAGGCCGGCGCGTGCTCCGCGAACCAGTTCGATATCGAGTGCTTGGCTTTGTCCCAGTGGTTCCCAGCCGAACTTGACTGCCCGATATCCGGCCTCGACCCAGCGGTGTCCGATCTCCTCGGTTTGCCGGCCGTCGCGTCCGAAGAGGATCGAGGCGTAGGCCGGAATTCGGTCGTGATGTTTCCCACCCAGCAAGCGGTGGATCGGCTCGCCGAAGTGCTTACCCTTTAGGTCCCAAAGTGCCATGTCGACGGCCGCCATGGCGGAAATCGTGACCGACGTCCGACCGAAGTACATTGTGCCGCGATACATCTTCTGCCACAGCCGCCCGGTCTCCAGGGGGTTTTCTCCCACGAGCAATTCCCGCAGCCCGCAAGCCACGTTGTGGCTGAAAGGAGCATCGACGACCGCCTTGACCACTTCCGGCGACGAGTCGGCCTCGCCGATCCCCTCCAGGCCGGTGTCGGTCTGGATGCGGACCAGAACCGCATCCTGGCAACTCGACGTCTTCGTCTCGGCCGCTCCAACCCGGAGAACCTGGCAAATGATTTTCGTGATCTTCATGGGACGGATGACCCCCTGTGAGTTGTAGGGTGGGCATTGCCCACCGTGAAATACACGGACGAACTTCATGGTGGGCGGTGCCCACCCTACGAACTTCTCCGGTCAACAGGCGCCGGCCAGGTACTCCTCGATCACCACGGGCACGCCCTTGTCTACCGATTGCTGAGCGGCCAGACACATCAACACCGACCAGCGTCCATCCTCGCCCGAGGCAACCGGCGGCGTGTCTTCCCGGATGCTTCGCACCAATGCGGCGATCTGTTGTTCGAGTTCCACCACTTCGCCGGTGACACGATCAAACGGCACCTCTTCAAGCTTGTCGCCGATGGAGTACTGCAATTCAAACACAGGTTCGGGCGATCGCGCGTCGGGCGCGCTCCACCGGGCGCAGATCGCACCCTCGGTGCCGGTCACCTTACAAGTAACATGATGCTCGAAGGCGGCCAGCGTTTGAGTGATCACCGCGTAGCCGCCGCCGGTGAAATCCATGATGGTGGTGAAGTTGTCCTGCAACTCCGGATGGTCCGGTTGGCGAGAGTTTGCCCGGGCGTAAACCTTAGTGGGCTGGCCCACTCCGCCCATGTACCATCGGGCCAGGTCGAAGAAGTGTATCGGCTCCTCCAGTATCCAGTTACCCACCCTATTGATATCGAACCGCCAGCCCTCCGACCCCAGTCGGTAGGGGAACCGCGACAACTCCAACAGCACGTACTGCGGAGTGCCGACGACACGGTCGTCGATCAACTGTTTGCCCTTCCCCCAAATGGCCGAAAGCCTCATCTCGTGATCCACGGCCAGTACCCTTTGCTTCTGCCGGGCCAGGGCGATCAACTCGTCGCAGTGCGGCACGGTCAGCACCATGGGCTTTTCCAACAGCAGGTGCTTGCCGGCTTCCAGGGCCGCCCGGGCAACCTCGTGGTGCAGGTGGCTGGGCACGACCACGTCGATCACGTCGATGTCGTCGCGGCGGACGAGTTCGCCATAGTCGGCCATAACGTCGGTGTGGGAATGGGCCGCCCTGGCTGCCGCGCGGTTTTCCTCGGAACGTTCGGCAATTGCCGCCAGCGTCGCTCCTTCCGTCTTGGCGATGGCTGCCGCGTGGTGCGAGCCCCACAGGCCGCATCCGATCAGTCCGAAACGCAGGTCGTTTGCTTGCATCGATTCACCTTTCAGTCCGAGTACGACGTATCCACCCACGGACACCGAAGGAGTATTGTATTTGTTGACGCCGTACTTCACAATGACCCTAGCGCGGCCTGGGGCCGCAGCCAGATGACCAAATACCGGGCCGACACGGCTCGGCTCTGAACAATTACCCGGCTCTGAACAATACCCCAGAGCGGTGGAAGCCAGGGGAGCCACGATGCCCGACACGCCTATTCGAGTAACAGGCTGGAACGAATTCGTACACGAGAGGACCAACCAGGCCGTCGCCGAGATATATCCCGACGGGATCCACGCCGCGATCGTCAAGCTGCTGGACGAACGGCTTGGCTCGGCGGTCCGCACCCGCACTGCCACGCTTGATGAGCCCGAGCATGGGCTGACCGACGACGTGCTGAGCGAGACCGACGTGCTCACATGGTGGGGGCACGCGGCGCACGATCGGGTAGATGATGCGGTGGTCGATCGGGTTCAGCGGCATGTGTTGGAGGGGATGGGGCTAATCGTGCTTCACTCGGGCCATGCGTCAAAAATCTTCCGCCGCCTGATGGGTACCAATTGCAGTCTGCGATGGCGCGAGGCGGCCGAGCGCGAGCGGCTCTGGATCGTCAACCCGTCGCACCCGATTGCCGAGGGTCTCGAGGGTGAATACTTCGAACTGGCGCATGCGGAGATGTACGGCGAGTTCTTCGACATCCCGGCGCCCGACGAGTTGATCTTCATCAGTTGGTTTGAAGGCGGCGAGGTCTTTCGCGGCGGCTCGACGTTCCGGCGCGGAGGGGGCAAGATATTCTACTTCTGCCCGGGCCACGAGACGTTTCCCATCTATTACGACAAGAACGTCCGGCGGGTAATTGCAAACGCGGTCCGTTGGGCCGCACCGTGCGGATCACCCTACCGCGGCAAAGGCCGCAATATCGCCGAGCCGCTTAGCCCCATCACTGCCGAGCACAAGGTGGACGAGAGCCTGCACCGGCCGAAGTAGCCACGCTCCCCGGCGTGGCCGCCGGGGCTAAACAATGTTTTTTGGGTGGCGTGCGTTCATTTAGCCCCGGTCGCCAGACCGGGTTGATGAATCGTCGTCACGACACGAACGGCACCACAAACGGCCACCGCTGCCGCGGCAAGCCCGATCTAACTGGATTCTCTTCCACGTACCGAATCGCCCGGCAAACCTGATCGACCGAGTTCAGGTATTTGCACCAGCACTTTGCTACCCAAGGGCTCGGCAAGCGCCCGTGGCCCTTGCGATAGCCGGCCAACGGATGCAGCGACTCGGCCGTGAGTTGCCGTGTGGCGGCCCGCTTGAGCAAGCCGGCCAGATACTCGGCGTCTCGGTTGTGTCGAGCCGTAACGAGGTGGACGTGGTCGGGCATGATCGCGCAGGCGTGAACCCTCAAGTCAAGCTGCTCGACGATTCGGGCGAATCCACGGCCGACCGCACGTGCTTGTACACCGGTGAATTTCACGGCCGGATACTTCAGTTGTTGTTTGGCTTGGAACCGCTTGGTGCGGTCGTGGTCTTTGTGTGCCAAGGATCGTTGCGTTTGGACCGTGGTCGCACTGCCGAAGGGCCGCAGGTGCCGAGCCCAGACCTCCTCGGACCACGAGCCCCTGGGGTCGTTGGGAAGCCAGAAACCGTAGGCACCGAAGGTTATGTGGCAGGCGATAACCATGGTTGAGATTTCCCGGCGTGGCCGCCGAGGCTAAACGGTATTTTTTGGGTGGCGTGGTTTTTTGGGTGGTGTGCGTGCGTTTGTTTAGCCCCGGTCGCCAGACCGGGACTGGTTCTAATCGCTCAGGTCGGTGTCCTTGGTCTCCGGGGCTATCAATAACAGGATCAGGCCGACGAGGAACAGCGAGGCCATTGCCGTGGCCGCATAACGAAGCCCCACTTGCGTGGCCAGCCAACCACTCACGAAAAGCGCCAGCGCCGACACAAGCCGGCCAACGTTGAAACAAAAGCTGGCGCCGGTCGCCCGAAGCCGGGTGGGGAACAACTCGGGAAAGTAAATAGCGTAGCCGGCGTGCATTCCGACGGTGAAGAACGCCATGATCGACAGCAGCACGAGCGCCTGCATGTATGTCGCCGTACAAAGGTACGTGATCGGCACGATAATCAGCGCGCCTATGTGATAGAACGCAAAGGCGGTGCGGCGGTTGGTGTACATCGAGATGGGCGCGAAGGCCAGCAGTCCGGCCAATCCGCCCGTGCAGTTCATTATCAGGTAGACGAAGCTGCCGATGCTCTGTCGCTTCTCGTCGGAGACGCTGTCGCCGAGCACTTGCCGGACCAGTTCCGGTGCCCAGGCGTAGATACCCCAATAGGTCGCCAACCCGACAGCCGCCAATCCCATGCCGATAAGCGCGCGGTTTCTCCACTGTGGCACGGTGAGCAATTCGCGCAGGCTACCCTTCTTTTCTTTGCCGCCTTCGTCGGCCGAACGCTCGGTGGCCGCCTGCCATTTCTCCGATTCCTTGAGGCTTACGCGTATCCAGACGATCAGCAGTGCCGGCAGGACGCAGATCAGGAACGCCCAGCGCCTATTGGTGAGGAACATGCCGGCGCCCGCGGCCATCACGGCTCCCAGCACACTTGAGGCATGAAAGATTCCGCCGGCCATTGCCCGGGCTCTCTTGGGAAACACTTCGGAAACCAGCGCGGCGGCGATTGCCCATTCGCCGGCCACCCCCATTGCCACGAAGAACCGCAACCCGACGATGTGCCACCAGGTTGTGGCGAAGTAGTGCATGCCGGTGAACACCGAGTAGGTGAGGATACTCCAGACCATGGTTTGCCGCCGTCCGATCCGGTCGGCCATCACGCCGAAGAACAGCCCGCCAACCGTTCCGCCGATTAGAAACGAGGCGAAGGCGATATTGCTGTACATTTGCACGTCGGCGTGATCCTTGGCTACCAAGAGCACGTCGGCCATTGCAAGCGTCTTGAAGACGGCGAAGATCTGCCCCTCGAAGACATCGAATATCCAACCCAGGCAGGCGATTACCAGCACAAGCCATTGGTACCACGTGATGCCTGCGTACCAGCGCCGATCAGCTTCGTTTTCTGCATTCATCCGATCAGGTCCTTTCCGTTTTCGTAACTGTTATGGGCAGGGGTCAGGGGACAGGGATTAGGGGCCAGGGATTAGGGGCCAGGGGCCAGAATTTTGCTTCCAACCGAATTGTATTTCACACGAAAATCCTGTCCCCTAACCCCTGACCCCTGTCCCCTGTTCCCTGATCCCTGTCCCCTGATCCCTGTCCCCTGTTCCCTTGGTCAAACATACACGGCGAAGAGCTTAATCAGCACGATACTGACGGCACCGGTCGCAATCGCCGCGGTGAGCCCCACGCATAGCGGCTTCCAGCCGAGATTCTTCAATTGGGCAATGCTGGTTCCCAGCCCGATGCCGGCCATCGCCACCGTAAGACCCGCAACCGAGAGCCACTTGGCATCCTTGAGGAATTGTTTCCACAGGTCCGGTTCCACCAGTCCGAACGGTCGGGCACCCAGGTCGCCAACAGATCGCACGGCCGCCAGCGCGACGAACCCCACCACGAACAGGGGCATCCACTGGTGCCACTTCAGCCGTCGGGCACGCTGGTCGCCGGTAGCCGTGGCGCGGCGGCGGCGGTGATAAAGAATGGCCATCAGCGGGATGACCACGCCCATCGAAACGTTACGAATGAGTTTTGTCGTGGCGGCCACGTTCAGTGCCGTTGGGGCGTCGTAATGTTCTTGATACATCAGCCCGGCCCCAGCCACCTGGGCAGTTTCATGGATCGCCGTACCCAAGAACAGCCCGACCTGCGTCTGATCGGCGGCAAACAGCCAGTGTCCCAAAAATGGATACGTGAACAGGGCGATCATGCCGAAGAGCGTAATGCAGGCGACGGCGTAGCTGATTTCGTCCTCCTCGGCATCGATCGAGGGACCGGTGGCGACTATCGCCGAGGCGCCGCAGATGCTTGTGCCCACGGCGATCAGTGTTCCCAGTCGGTCCGGCAGTCCCACAACCCGACTCAGCCAGGCAACCAACAACAGGGCCGAAGCGACGCAAGCCGCCACGATCGGCACCGCGGCAAGCCCGATCTGGCCGACCGCGACCAGGCTCAGCCGCAACCCCAGCAGGGCGACACCGAACCGTAGAATTCGCTTCACGCAAAGAGCGATTCCCGGCTGGTAAACGGCCGGCAAGCCGACCGTGTTTCGGACGATCAGCCCCAGCAAGATGGTCATCAGGATAGCGCTGATTGGGCTTTTGGCGAATCCTAGTAACGATTTACCCACCCAATCGGCCGCGGCGCCGCCGGCCCAGGCCAGCACGCCTGCCAGCAGCAAGCCGGGTGATACCGCGCCCAGCCAGTCCAGCCACCGATACAAGGTCCCATGCCGGTCGGTCCCTGTTCGATCTTCGTTCGATGTTTTCGTTGTCATTGTGCGTTTTGGTGAATTCCTATTGCCGTATTACAACGTGGACGAACCGCAACCAAACTGTTTAGCTCCGGCGGGGCCACGCCGGGGGACCACCATCGCCGCGTGGCCGCGGCGGCTAAACTCTGTCCGGCGGTACAAGTGCCATGCCTCACCGTGTTGCAGGATCGGCCGCCGGGTCGATCCAAGCCAAACGTCATGCCGGGTGAGCATCCATCGACTGATCTCGTCGAGTGGCTCGGCCAACCAGTTCGGATCGCGCCAAAGCGACGCGGAGCCAAACTGGCCGCCGAGTCGAGCATTCAACACAACATAGTGACGGACCGACGGGCAGGCAAGCACCGCTTCGTCCACGCCGGCGTCGATCGGCGCGAAACACGCCAAGACAACCGCCGGACGGTATCGCGCCAGTGCCGCCCGGGCCGATAGGCGGACCACTCCGCGGCCTGCCGGCGGATCGGCGTCGGTGGTCACGACCGGCGTGCCTTCCGCAAGGATCGCTTCGGCCAGTTCACCCCGGCCCGCGCACACTTCCAGCACCGGCGCGGCGCGGAAGCGATTCAGCATTTCCGCCAGCGATGCCGCCAACAATGCCGCCAACTCTCGGCTGGCCAACAGAAAGCGGCCGGCGTCGGCACAATCGCTCAGCCATCCGTCATGCCGCTCGGCGGCGGCAATTCCGTCGAGGCAAGACTCGAACGTAGGCAGAGTGGCGGTAATCATCGGCGTGCGTTCACTAAAGTAGGGTGGGCACCGCCCACCAAACACCAAATCTTGCATCATGGACGTGAAGACGGTTTTGGTGGGCGGTGCCCACCCTACGGGCCGCAAGCGGCCGGTCTACACGCTCGGTCCGCAGCGGTTGATGGCGAAGGCGTTGAACTCCCGCAGTGCCTCGGCCTTGGTCATCTTCCCGCCGCAGAGTTCCAATACTTCGTCGAAGAGCCGTTGGCCGGCCTCGTCCAACGACGTGCCGTCGAACATGTCGGAAACGTCGACCTCCATGGTGTCCTTCATCTTTTCCCACGACTCCCGATTTCCGGTCAGCCGCATGGTAATCATCAGCGGGTGGTTGATGGTGTGCCCGCCGCCGGTCGAGAAGCTCATCACCTGGGAGCCTGCGGCGGCAATGCCGGTGATGCTTTCGCCGCCGTGGCCGGGGGTATCCATGACCCAAACACCCGACTCGGCGCCGATTTGCTCGGCGTAGTCGACCGCCCCGACCAGCGGTTTCGTCCCCCATTTTTGCATTGCTCCGATAGCCTTTTCCTCGATGGTCGACAGACCGCCGGCGATATTGTCTCCGGTGGGCTGGCTGCCTCGGAGTTCCACGCCGCAGGCCAGGATGCGTTCTTCCATCCGTTGGATCATTTTCAGGATTTTTTCGGCGATTTCGGGTGTTTTGGCCTTGTTTCTGATCAGTTCCTCGCCGCCCATCATTTCGGTGGTCTCGGCCACCAGCGCCCGGCCGCCGGCCTCGACAACCCGATCGGCCACCCAGCCCACGCAGCGGTTGTGTGCCAATCCGCTGGTCACGTCGCTGGTGCCGCAGTTGATGCCGTAAACGAGTTTGTCCAGCGACACCCGCTCGCGCTGCTGTGTGCCGATTTGCCGGTTGAAGGCGACCGCGGTTCGTAGGGCGTGTCCCAGCGCGTTGATCGCGCCGCCGTCGCGGCGGATGTTGACCACCTCGACCGGCTTGCCGCTCTTGGCTACTTCGTGGGCAATTTCGTCGGCGGTGCAACCTTGCTCCTTGAAGTGGTCGACGACGATTACCGCGGCGGCATTGGGGTTCAGGCCGTGTCCGACCAGCGTGCGAAAGGTTTGGACCAAATCGGGTGCGATCTGGCAGCGTCCCAGTGGATGGACAATGGGAATCGTGTTCTGGACCATCTGCGCCACGCGCTCGCAAGTGGGGTTGGCGTAAAGCGTGCCGCTGAGAAGCAGTACGTGGTTGCGGATGCCAACCTGCCCGTCCGGCCGGGGATAACCGAAAAAATAGTCTCTCATCTTGTTACTCCTGGATGTATTTACGTTTGCTCTTGAAGGTCGCCGCGGCCGCGGTTCGATTCGATGTTGTGAATGTGTACGTACTCACCCTTACGGATGTCGCACGAGGCACGGCCGATGTTCAACCCGTACTTGATGATCGGCTGGCCCGCCCCGATGTCGACCGGTGCGAACTTGTGGTTCGAGGGGATGTCGTCAAGCAGGGTGACGGTCTCGGTCTTCCCGGTGCCCTCGAAAGTACATTCGACCGACTCGCCCTTGCCGCCCGGACCGATCAGGTTGGCCACGTTGTCGTCGGCATGAATTATCAACGCTCGCAAACTCATTTGTTCTCCTTTCAAATAGTAATTAACACAGCGCGGCCGGTGGCCGCAACCAAAACAATTTTTAGCCCTGACGGCCACGTCGGGGAACAACCATTGCCGCGTGGCCGCGGCAGCTAAACAAAACCCAAAACATGCGCGCACGGCACCCCTCACTTCACATGCCCGCACACGCTTCCAGGTCTGGTGCGTGCGAAATGCTTCGGCCGCCGGCACTTCGGCTTGTGCTCCGCGGGCCTGACACTGCCGGAGCATAAGCCCCTCAAGCGGCGAGAAATCCCCGTCGGCGGCGCGACTCAACTGGCTTTTGTGGCAGGCCATCATCCGCCGCTTCAGATCAACATAGTCGGTTACGTCGACATGGAACTCCGGCAGGAACCCGGCCATGTTCGCCGTATCCATCCACCACAAAGCCGGCTGAGGCGATATGGCCGGCGCCGCCGTCTTGTGGCCCGCCGCCGTGCAAAACCACGAAGCCGCCTCCGCCAACGCTGATGCCGCGCGATGGTCCGCATGATAGTCGTTCGGGGCATGGGCCAAGACCAACGTCGGCTTGAAGCGGCGGTATATCTGGATCAGCTTCTTCCTCGCCGGCGGGCCGTCGGCCAACCGGCCGTCGCCGTACTCACCGCGAAATAGCTGTGCTCCCAACAGCTTGGCCGCCGCTGCCATCTCCTTCCGACGCACCGCCGCCAGATTGGCGATCGGCTCGGCCGGTTGACCCTTGTCGCCCTGGCACATCACACAAATACCGATAGTTGCCCCATCGGCCTTGGCACGGGCCAGCGTGCCGGCGCAGAACAACTCCGCGTCGTCCGGATGGGCGACAACGGCCAAAACGCGCTCGCCGCTGAAGTCCAATCGCATGACGTGCCTACCGTACGTTGTCAAAAAAGTGTGCCACTGCTTCGTAGAAGCAGTGTTTCTCATCGCAAACGACACTGCTTCTGCGAAGCAGTGGCACACACCCGAACGCTTATCCTTCGTTGCCTTCGTTTGCTTCTGTTTGTTTCCCCACGTTACCGTAGCATGATGTTTGGTAGTTCCGCCACGTACTCGGCCACCGTCAGTTCGGCGTCGGGGTGCGTTCTCAGAAACGAAGCCGGTGCGGCCGGAGTGATCGGGCCGTGCAACACCCGACGCGCCACCGAACTCTGCCACGGCCGGTTGCAATAGAACCGCAGGGCACGCGACGCCAAAATCTCCTTCATACCCACCGTAATCGCCCGGTGCGGAATCAGCGCAATCTCGCCGCCGACGGTTACGGAGTTGATAGTCCGCGTTTCGCGGGTAAGGCTGAGCACGCGAGTAGGCAGCGCGGCAAACTCCTCGACCGAGACCGACACGCCCGG
>JAUWJC010000163.1 GCA_030607895.1 Pirellulales bacterium | reverse complement strand
CGGCCATCCGCGGCGCTTCGATCTCGGCGTGCGGCCCGCCGAACCGGTCTGCTTGATTCATGGCACGCGCAACCTACGGAGCGCCGCACTGCCGCATGAGTTTCTTGACCTGATCGACGACCAGTTTCTCCACGCCCGGCTTAAACGGCCCATGCAGGCCGAAGCACACCATCGCCCCGCCGCCTTCGTACCCGCCTTCCTTCAACACCCGCTCGGACGGGAGGTAGCCGAAGACGTCGTTGCAGTAGCCGGCCACCCAGAGTCGCTCGCCGGGAAACTCCTTGCGCAGCCTGATCGCGTAATCGACGACCACCTCGCCGGAGAGTGCGATCAGCGAGAGGTCCTTGCCGAACCGGACGACCTGAATCGGGCAGGGGTAGGGGGTGTCCAGCGTTTTCTGCTCGGCCAGCCTTTCCAGCAGCACTTCGGTTAGTCGCTGCTCGTACTGGTTCCCCTTGCCGCGACGAGCTTCGAGTTCCTTCTTGGAAGGCGGATCAACCAGCGGTAGGTCAACTTGACCGGAAGCCACGCACAAGGGGCCCGAAATCGGGTGCATCTTCACTTTCAGAACTTTATCGACGGCGGCGGCAAGCGACTTGCCGTGTTGCTCGGCCTGTTCGAGCTTCCCGCGCGGGCTGGGGTTCGAATCGGCGCCGCAGCCGATCAGGAACATGGCCATGACGCCCGGATGGGCCTGCTCGAAAGCAAGCTGGGCGAATCCGGCGTAGTCGCCGTTGTACTGGTATACTCAACGCGGTCAAGAATTGAGGTTTTGTAGGAGGCGACTCTTACAATGCACACATCGTGGCCGGATTTCAACGTCAATCTTTGACCATTTGGGGACGCAACACCCACAAAGCCGCGACCAGTGGTCGCGCACGGGACAAGAAACTTCCGGCGCGACCACCGGTCGCGGCTTTATGTCAGTGTTACTCCTTGACTTCGAATTCCGCGTCGATGGCGTCGTCGTCGCCGGATGGTTCCTCGGCAGTCCCGGCGGAATCTGGTTCCGGGCCGGCTGCCGCCTGACCGGCGGCTGCGTCCGGCTGGGCACCCGAAGCCTCGTAAAGCGACTTGCTCAAGGCGTGCGACGCCTGTTCAAGCTCGGCAATTGCCAACTTGATCTTTTGGGCATCGTCGCCCTTGGCGGCATCCCGGGTTGTTTCGATCGCCCGGTTGACGGCCTCTTTGTCGGTGTCGGTCAGCTTGTCAGCGTGCTCTTTGATGAGTTTTTCGAGTTGGAAGCACATCGAGTCCGCCTGGTTGCGTAGTTCGGCCAACTCGCGTTGTTTTTTGTCCTCTTCGGCGTGTTCATCCGCCTCTTTGCGCATGTTACTGATGTCGCCTTCCGACAGCCCGGCCGACTGCTCGATCCGCACAGTCTGCTCTTTGCCTGTTCCCATGTCCTTGGCCGAGACATTGACGATACCGTTGGCATCGATGGCGAAGGCGACTTCGATTTGAGGAACTCCCCTTGGGGCGGGTGGAATGCCCTCGAGATTGAACTGACCGAGCAGGCGGTTGTTGGCCGCCATCTCGCGTTCGCCTTGATAAACCTTGACCGTGACGGCCATCTGGTTCTCGTCGGCCGTGCTGAAGACTTGCTTCTTTTCGGTCGGTATGGTCGTGTTCCGCTCGACCAGCTTGGTCATGATGCCGCCAAGCGTCTCGATACCCAACGACAACGGAGTAACGTCCAAAAGGAGAACGTCTTTTACCTCGCCGGCCAGCACGCCGCCTTGAATGGCAGCACCCACGGCCACTACCTCGTCGGGATTAACACCCTTGTGCGGGTCTTTTCCGAAGATCGACTTGACCAACTCCTGCACCTTGGGTATCCGGGTGCACCCGCCAACCAGTACGACCTCGTCCACTTGGCTCGGCGACATGTTGGCGTCTTTTAGCACCTGTTTGACCGGCCCGCGGCAACGTTCAATCAGATGGTCGACCAACTTCTCGAACTCCGCCCGAGTGATTTTCACTTGCAAGTGTTTTGGGCCGGCCGCGTCGGCGGTGATAAACGGCAGATTGATGTCGGTCGACTGGGCCGAGCTGAGTTCTTTCTTGGCCTTTTCGCAAGCTTCTTGCAGCCGCTGCAGGGCCATGGTGTCCTTGCGGAGATCGATTCCCTGCTCCTTCTGGAACTCGTCGGCAACGTGGTTGATGAGCACCTCGTCGAAATCGTCGCCACCCAGATGCGTGTCGCCGCTGGTGCTGATTACGCGGAACACTCCTTCGGCAACTTCGAGCAGAGATACGTCGAACGTACCGCCCCCCAGGTCGAAGACGACAATCTTTTCGTTCTTCTCCCGATCGAGTCCGTAGGCCAGCGAGGCGGCGGTAGGCTCGTTGATGATTCGCGCCACTTCCAGCCCGGCAATCTGGCCGGCGTCTTTGGTTGCCTGGCGCTGCGAGTCGTTGAAATAAGCCGGCACCGTAATGACCGCCTTGTTGACCTTGTGCCCGAGATACGCCTCGGCCGACTCCTTCAGCTTCCGCAAAGTCTTGGCCGAAACCTCCGGCGGCGTGAACTCTCGATCGTCCACCTTGACTTTCACGTAGTCGCCCGCTCCACCGACAATGCCGTATGGCACCATCTTCTCTTCAGTGGCAACTTCGTTGTGCCGGCGCCCCATGAAGCGCTTGATGGAGTAGACGGTTCTCGTGGGATTGGTGACCGCCTGACGACGGGCGGGCTCGCCGACCAGGGTTTCGTCCTTGTCGGTGTAGGCCACGACGCTGGGGGTCAGTCGGTTCCCTTCCGCGTTCGGTATGCCCTTTGCTTCCTTACCCTCCATGACGGCGACAACCGAGTTGGTGGTCCCCAGGTCGATTCCGATGATTTTTTCGCCTTGAGCCATCATATGCTCCTTTCTTGATATTCCGCGTATTCCGCATATGCGCGACCACCGGTCGCGGCTTTATATGCGACAAGCTGGACTTTGGCACCCTCTGTTTGGAAGTATAGTGCATTGCAAAGGGCGTGCCGGTTTCACGAGCACACAAGGGTGCTGGCTATAAGTCGTGACACCACAATGCCTTACGGCAACACTCGCTTCGCGGGCATACCCCAAGAATCGGACATCTCTTCTCCTGACTGCCATTTTGACATAGTAAAGTAAAGTAAAGAGGAGTGGCACTACACGTTTTCAAGCATGGAATCGGTCGGTCGGTTGACACTCGGAAGCCCCGCCGGTAAAAGAGAGTAAGTGTCCTCGTAGCTACCGCCAGGATTCGCCTAATGGCCAAGGCTAGACCAAAGACAAAGACGCCCACGGCAAGTAAGAAGAAGAAAACCGACTCCTCGCGCGGCACCAGCCTGAAAACGCTCGAGTCGAAGTTGAGTCGGATGGATCGCGATCTGCTCAAACGACTCAACGACCGGGCCGCACTGGTTCGGAAAATCGGCAAGGACCGTCAGGCTGCCGGCCAATTCGCCCTTTCGTCGGGCCGGGAGGATGAACTTCTCGCCCGGCTGGTCGGTCTCAACAAGGGCCCCCTGCCGGATGGCTGTATCCGGGCTATCGTGCGGGAGTTGGTCAGCGGGTGCCGGTCGCTGTTGCGCGAGTTGAGGGTCGCGTTCTTGGGGCCCTCGTACAGCTACAGCCACCTGGCGGCGATCCACCGGTTCGGACAAAGCGTGGAGTTTGTGCCGGTGGGAAGCATCGCGGCGGTTTTCGAGGAAGTCAACCGCGGACAGGCCGACGTCGGCTTGGTGCCCATCGAGAATTCCACCGACGGCCGGATTGCCGACACGCTGGACATGTTCACCCGGTTACCGGTCCGCATTTGCGGCGAGGTGGAGTTGGAAATCCACCACACGCTACTGGCAAAGTGTCCGCGGACCGAAATTCAAGAGGTCTACAGCCGGCCGCAGGCCTTGTCGCAGTGTCGCAATTGGTTGGCCAAGCACCTGCCCGCCGCCCGGACTATCGAGGTAACCAGCCCCACAACCGCCGCTCAACTGGCCAATGAGAAGCCGGGAGCAGCGGCAATTGCCAGCCTGCAGGCCGGCGTGCATTACGGCCTGGACGTGTTGGCCGAACAGATCGAAGACAACCCGAGCAACACCACCCGATTCGCCGTCATCGGCGACCATTCGGCCGAGCGAACAGGACACGACAAGACGGCCATGATGTTCCAGACCGAGCACAAGCCGGGCGCACTGGCCGATACGATGGGCATCTTCAAGCGAAACCGGCTCAACTTGACTTGGATCGAATCGTTTCCCGTCCCCGGCCCCAAACGAGCGTATCTTTTCTTTGTCGAGATGGAGGGGCACGAGACCGACGCTCGGGTGCGTCGAGCAACGGCGGCACTGGAGCGAAAAGCGCTGCGTTTGGAAATACTCGGTTCCTACGCCGCCACCCCGCCGGTCGAGTAGTGCCGCCGCTTGCGGCTTCGCAGTGCTCGTGCCTTGTAGTGCGAAGCCGCAAGCGGCCGATCATTGTTTGATGACCGGTCGCGGCTTTATGCCCCCAAATTGCACCGTTTTTGGCGCGAGTGGGTATCTATCGCTGTCGGCTCAACTCAAGTAGAATGGTTATTTCGTCAACATGAAGTCGATGACACGGTAAGGAGTTATCTCGATGCGACGTCAGTTTATTGCCGGAAACTGGAAGATGAACCTGGATCGCGCCTCGGCGGTGGCATTGGCCAAAGGCTTGGTAAAAGAGGCCAAAAACGTCGACGGGGTCGACATGGCTGTCTGCCCGCCGAGTGTGTATATCGACGCCGTCGGCAAGGCGATTGCCGGCTCCAAGATCGGTCTGGGTGCTCAGAACATGTACCATGAGCCCAAGGGTGCGTTCACCGGCGAAATCAGTGCCGGAATGCTCTTGGATTTGGGGTGCAAGTACGTTATTCTGGGACATAGCGAGCGACGGCACGTAATGGGCGAAACGGACGGAGAGATCAACCAAAAGGTCCACGTCGCTCTGGAAGCCGGGATGACGCCCATCGTTTGCGTGGGCGAACTGCTGGTGGAGCGGGAGACCGGAAAAACCGGCGAGGTTATCCGCCACCAGTTCGACGGCTCGCTGGTCGGGCTCTCCGCCGAGCAAATGGCCAAGACCGTAATCGCTTACGAGCCAGTCTGGGCGATCGGCACCGGCAGAGTGGCCACCCCCCAACAGGCCGAGGAAGTGCATCTCGACCTTCGCAAAATCATCGAGGACTGCTACAATAAGGAGACGGCCCGTGCGGTCCGAATTCAGTACGGGGGCAGTGTCAAGCCGGACAACGCCGCCGATCTGTTGACTCAACCAAATATCGACGGGGCACTGGTGGGGGGGGCAAGCCTCAAAGTCGATCTGTTCATGGGCATCATCGCTGGGGTTTAAGACGCGGGGATTTAAGACGTGGGGGTTTAAGACTATGCCGAATCTGTTGACAAATGTGTTAATGACGTTGCTGTTCATTCTGGCCCTACTGCTGATCGTGCTTGTGCTGATCCAGCGAGGCAAGGGCGGCGGACTGGCCGGGGCGTTCGGGGGCATGGGAGGACAAAGTGCCTTCGGCACCAAGGCCGGCGACCTGTTCACGAAGATCACGATTGGCGTGGCCGCCCTCTGGATTATCCTCTGCATGATCAGCGTGAGATTTCTGGGCACCACCGAGGACCGCTTCGAGGCCGACATGGGCGGCAATGCCCCCTTCGAGGAGGGGCTTCAGCCCGCGCCTTCCGGCGAACAACCGTTGCCGGCCGGGACCGATTCCGCCAAAAAGCCCGGTGCCAAACCACCTAAGAGCGACGGCCAGTAACGCTCAATCCAAGGAGTACCCACCTCTTGCTGCTGAGTATGACCGGCTTTGGTGAAGCGCATTGCCAGCAAGACGGATTGGCCGTCGGGGTCGAAGTGCGTTCGATCAACAGCCGCTACTTCAAGCTCTCTATCCGAACCACCGAAGGCTACGGATCGCTGGAGCCCCAGATCGAGACCATTGTGCGGAAGGGGATCCGTCGCGGTACGATCCAGGTGAACGTGTGGATAGATCGGGCCAAGTCACCCGACGACTACCACATCAATACCGACGTCCTGGCCGCCTACCGCCGGCAATTGGATAACTGGATTAAGCAGTTGCCCGGCGAGCAGGCGCTGAAACATGAGGTCCCGTTGGGATCGCTGCTGTTGCTTCCCGGCGTGGTGGACGAAGACGCAAATCGAACGGTCGACGCAACGGCCCATTGGCCGGTAGTCCGCGACACGCTGACGGCCGGGCTTGAGAGTCTGCACGAGATGCGTGTGGAGGAAGGTCGGGCCATGGCGGCAGACCTTAGGGCCAATTGCCGGGCGGCGGTGGACAGCCTCGAGCAGATCGAGCGTCGAACCCCTCTGGTAGTCGAGGCCTATCGCGCGCGGCTCGAGCAGCGGCTCAAGAAAACCCTGGCCGAATTCGAGGTGACTCTCGAACCGGCCGACCTGATCAAAGAGGTCAGCCTCTTCGCCGAGCGGGGCGATATTTCCGAGGAAATCGTCCGCCTGCGAAGCCACCTGGAACAGTTCGACTCGATCGTCGCCTCCCCGCAAAGTTCCGGCCGGAAGCTCGAATTTCTCACCCAGGAAATGTCCCGCGAAACGAACACCATCGGGTCCAAGGCGAACGACGTCGAGATTTCCCGGCACGTGATCGAAATCAAGGCGGCGGTGGAGCGGATTCGCGAGATGATCCAGAACGTCGAGTGAAGATGGCCGGCTATCCGTGAAATGGAAATTGACAGACCACCAGGCAGATTGGTCGTCGTATCGGGGCCATCGGGTGCGGGAAAGACGACCGTGCTTAGGCGTCTGGCCGAGTGCGCCCCGGTCCCGTTGGTCTTCAACGTGTCGGCCACCACCCGGCCACCCAGGCCGGGCGAGGTGGACGGCGTCGACTACCACTTTATCACCAGAGAGGAGTTTGCCGAGCGTCGCCGGCGGGGGGAATTCCTGGAGTGTTTCGAGGTGTTCGGCAGGGAGCACTGGTATGGAACGTTGCTTGGCGAAGTGACCACTAGTCTTGCGGCGGGAAAATGGGTAATCTTAGAGATTGACGTTCAGGGGGCCCTGGCGGTAGTCGAGCGTTACCCCGACGCCGTTACCATATTCATCCGCCCCGGCTCCCTGGAAGAACTGGAAAGAAGGCTTCGCGGTCGGGGGACCGAGTCGGCCGGCGCCGTCCGGCGGCGACTCGAAGAAGCCCGACGCGAATTGGCCCTGGCCGACCGGTATCGCTACCAGGTCGTCAACGACGATGTGGAGCAAGCGGTTCGGCGGATTTGTAATATCTTGACCCAAGCGGAGGCTGACCGAGATGCTCGATGAGCTCCGAGAAGAAGCAATTGTCAACAAGGTGGGTGGTCGTTTCAAACTGTCGACGCTAATCCAGAAACGCCTGGTAGCGCTGAACGCCGGCAGCAGGCCATTGGTGGACCTGAACACCGACGACAAGATGAAGATCGTTATCCAGGAGATCATGCAAGACAAGATCTACCTGGATAGCGAGTCGAAGATGCAGGTCGCCGGTGAAGAAGCGGGCCGTGGTGGACCGCCCGAGCTGGACCTGACCAATCTATGAACGGTCGCGAGTTGCTCATCGGCGTAACTGGTGGGATTGCCGCCTACAAGACCGCGGCTTTGGTTAGCCGTTTGGTTCAGGCCGGGGCCGGCGTGTCGGTCGTAATGACCCGTTCGGCCACCAGGCTGGTTGGCCCGGCAACCTTTCAGGCACTTACCCGCCGACCCGTGCAAACCGAAATCTTTGGCCCCGAGAGCCATCCCCACATCGAACTGGCCGCGCGTGCCGAGCTTTTCTGTATTGCGCCGGCCACGGCCAACCTGCTGGCCAAAGCCGCCAACGGGCTGGCCGACGATCTACTCAGCACCGTACTCTTGTCGTTTACCGGTCCGGTGATTATGGCCCCGGCGATGAACTGCCGGATGTGGGAAAAACCGGCCGTGCAGCGAAACGTCGAGCAAGTCCGTGCCGACGGCGTCCTCCTTATTGGGCCCGAAGAGGGCTCCCTCAGTTGCGGCGCCCAGGGCACCGGTCGAATGGCTTCGCCGGAGGATATCTTCCAACTGATCGCCAAAACGCTTTCCTAAGTAAGTGGTCAGTGGTCAGTGGTCAGTGGTAAGTGGTCAGTGTTCTGTGGTTAGTGAT
>JAUWJC010000099.1 GCA_030607895.1 Pirellulales bacterium | reverse complement strand
ACCCGGGGTCCGCGCCTAAAACGGTACCTGTTTTATTTTGCGGTACCGGCGGGGTGGGTGCTTCGAACAATTTAAACCGGGTCCGTTTTTCGGCCATTCGCCGGCCCACCAGTCGATCTGCCGCGCGGCCGTGGTGCCGGAGCCGTGTAAACTGAGAACGGCCGGGTACCGACGATACGGATTGTACTCCGGCGGGAGTTGCACAAGGTACGGCACCGGCGGCTCCTTCGCCAGACCGGGCACTTCCAATTCGTGGTATCCGGGTGTCTCGGCCGGCGGCGGCGGCGTTTCCGCCGGAGGCTTCATGTGGGAGATCAGCTTGACGATCATGGACGGCGACCGGGCTTCCTGGGAGTGTAACTTGTCGTAAATCTTCGTCCGGTGCAGCTTGACCGGCTCGTTGAGGTACTCCCGCAGAAGGTTCCGCACGTCCAGGGCCGACAAGGCCACCGGCAAGTTGACCGTGGCCGAGTTGCTACCCAACAGCCAACCGCTTATGGCAAGCGCCAGTTTCTCTTCCGGCAGCAGGTTTTCGTCGTCCAACATCTGGCGGAAAGCAGCCATGCGTCCCAACGTATCGATGCTCAACTCGGCGGCGATCTCCTCGCGGATCGGCTCGATCCGCTTCCGGTCGCCCGGCGAGCCGATTTTGGCCAGAAGCGCGTCAAACTGCTCGATAACTTCCTCGCGCCGCCGCTGAAGCGTGCCGTACTCCTCGACCGTCTCGCGAACCGCCTGGAGAATCTCACCGGCAACGCCGTCGGACGGGAACTTCTCAAGCAGCCCCAGCACCAGGCGATGTTGGCCGGCCTCGCGACGCAGCTTCAATTCCTTCAGCAACCGCTGGGCACGAAGCTGCCGGAGCGAACGGATCGACGGCTCAATCTGCTCGCGGAGCTTCGTATCGTCGGGAAAACCGGCCAGAATCCGCTCCAACTCTTTGTAGGCCTCTTCATAGCGTTCGCCTTGCAGGTAAAATCGGGCGATCTTCTTACGGTCCTCGACGTCGGTCGGGTCGATTCGCTTGGCCAGTATCTTGGCCAAAACGTCGTTGGGAATCGAACTGGTGGCGATCCGCATGTCCCAGAGGTGCGAAATCCCTTCCACCTTGGTCCAGCCGGGCGTGATCTCGGTTATGCCCTGGACAATGTCCACCTCGCCACGAGGCGTGTTCATCGTGAATATCCGCCGGCCAAACTGGTCGAACGGCTGAATGCGGACAATCGGCCCCACGCTCTTCACCAGCCGCCCTCGCCTGAGCACCCGCTGCCGAATGCGGAACTTCTCCACCACCTGAGCAGCGGCCTCCTCGCGAACCTCCTGAACCTGACGCTTGGAGACAAAAGTCCGACGCAGATCGTCGTCCATAAACAGAATCAGCCGCAATGGGCCCAACCCGTCCGACTGAAAGCCCTGCGGAATCTCGGCCAATCCGGCAGTCATCCCCAGCTTCCCCTGAAGAACCCGGCCGTCTTTAAGCACGATTTCGGCTGCCGGCGCGATGCCAATGGCCGCGCTGCCAATGGACGCGCCGCGGACGATCGCCGAGACCGCCAGCATCAACAACCATTCGAGCAAGCTACGGCCGAATGGATTCATGGCGGGCCTCTTGCGGGTTTGGCAAGACTGCTGCGAGCGGTGACTACCCCTTGTTTCATTCTGATATCTGACAGAGCCATGTCAAGCAAGCAACGAAAAGCAACTATCAGCTTTCAGCTATCAGCTATCAGTTTTCAGCCTCTGGAAACAGCGTTTCTTGCGGGGATTTCGTGCTGATAGCTGACCGAAAAAGGGACCAGGTTTAATTTGTGCGAAGCACCCTTCGGGCCGTTCCGGTAAATTAAACCTGGTCCCTTTTTCGGCCTGCCCGCAGACGGCAAAATACGCCTATCCACTTTTCCATACCCAGTCCCCCCCATTGACACCGACTTCGACGGTGAGCAAAATGAGCAAAGATAGGGGGAAAATAGAAGAAATCGCATGACCGGAAAACCGGTTCCCACTCACGCCCTGTTGCTGTTGACTGCCGTGGCCGTCGTATTGCCGATTGCCATTTGCGTGCTGTTGGCCCTTGGCCGACTGCTGGAAGGCATGGGCGACGCAACCGGGCGGCGGGTGCTGGACTGCGTTTCCCTGGGTGCCGGGGTACTCTGGGCCGTTGATCTGGTCAGCCTGGTCCTGATCCAAGCCGTCAACTCGCTCGTCGATTCGGCCAGACCCCCCGAAGAGAGCAAGAAAGAGGAACTCTAGTACGCATTTCTCACCACGGAGGAACGGAGGACACGGAGATTGACTGAAAGGCTAGTATTCTTAATGATATTGTTGAAAATATCCTGATGTCTGACGCAAGAAAATCAGAACTCCAATCAAAGCCGCTTCTCCGTAGTACAAACTCGTAAGAGCTTGTTTTCCTGATGAAATATTCCCTCAGCCCCCGGCTTTGCCGGGGGATGGGTGGTGCCGATGACCTGCGTTCAATGGAATTTCCGACAATCCCCCGGCAGAGCCGGGGGCTGAGGGACAGAAGCGCGGTTTTGGTTGCGGGCACCGGCCGCGCCGTGTCCTCCGTGGTGAATTTCCTGGTGAGAAGTCCGGGCTGGTCCCACCGATGGCGATTCGTTTTCACTGCAAACGCTGCAACCAATTGCTGGGAATTGCCTCCCGGAAGGTCGGTACGGAGATCGAGTGCCCCAAATGTGGGGTATCTCAGATCGTACCCAGCGAGGAGGCGGCTGCCGCGTCGATGACGATGAGCCGCTTTGCTCAATCGAGCCAGGTTGCCGAAGAGCCCTCGGACCTGGTCGTTTACGACGACGAGCCGGCCGCTATTGAGTCACCCCGCCGGCGGAAGAGAGAGCCGCCCGACCCGCCACGGACGCCATCTCCGGACCAGCCCGCCGTGCAAGGCCCGCCACTGCCCGGACAACCGGTCCCCCAGGAAATGATCCTCTTTAGCCGGCGAACCGTCTATGTCC
Organism: Pirellulales bacterium; assembly: GCA_030607895.1. GTDB lineage: Bacteria > Planctomycetota > Planctomycetia > Pirellulales > Thermoguttaceae > JAUWJC01. The sequence continues at coordinate 7,656 of JAUWJC010000099.1, read as the reverse complement.
AGGCAATCCTGTTTCTGGTAGTGGCGGCAACCGGTTTTGGCGCGGGCTACTTCATCGGCCGGGGCGATGCCTCCTTTGAAATGCAGGTTGCCTACGAGGAAGCCAACCGGGAACGGGTGTTGATCGAGGGCAAACTGATCTACGACCCGGGCACCGCGAAAATCGCCGGCGATGAGAACGCCGTGATTATTGCTTTGCCCGACGGCAAGTACCCCGAAGAACGGTTTTCGATAACGGGCATCCGTCCACAAGATCCACCGCCACGCGAAAGCAACAAAACCATACGAATGCTTGTGAAGTTGGGTGGGGTCTATTGCCGGGCCGACGCTTCCGGTGCATTCTCGATGGTAGTACCCCAGCAGGGCAAATATCACCTGCTGCTGATTTCGCGACACGCCGGTCGGCCCAAGGGAGCGGAAATCGACGAGGCCGACCTGCGCGAGATGGAAGAATACTTCCGCCTGGCCGAACACCTGGTAAGCCGCTACAAGTATCGCTGGACGCTCGAAGAGGTGAACGTCGGGACCGGCCCCATCGACCACAACTTCGGCCGCGACGGAGAGTAGGCGGCCAGAGGGTAGCCATCTGGCCACGAGAGCACCGGCGTGATATATTCCAAGTCTGGGCTCAAAGGGCGCCTGCGCAGAAACCCCTTGGCACGTAGTCTGTCGCACGGATTGGGAGGATCGTAATGATTCGACAATACATAGACGCAGCAATGAACCGCGCGGAATACGAGATTCTCGCTGATGACAACAGCTACTACGGCGAGATTCCCGTGTGTCCGGGCGTCTACGCCAACGCGAATACGCTTGAGAAGTGCCGCAAGGAATTGGAGGAGACTCTGGAGGAGTGGATTCTCTTCCGCGTACACCGGCAACTGCCGCTTCCAGAGATTGACGGCATCAAACTCGAAGTGAAAAAGGCGCAGCTCGCTTGATGCCCAGATTTGGCCCCATCAAGCAGCGGGATTTCGTCAAGTATCTCCGTCGAGCCGGGTTCGATGGTCCCTACTCGGGCGGGAAACACCCCTTCGTGGTCAAGGGCGACCTGACCATCACAATTCCGAACCCGCACAAGCAGGACATCGGACGGGAATTGCTTGCCAAAATCCTCCGACAGGCTGAAATATCCCGGGAGGAACGGGAAAAACTGTAAGCGGAGGATGAACCGGAAGAATCGGGCCACGGATGAAACACGGATCAAACACGGATAGAGAAAAAGAGAAGGGTGTTTTGATGCTTCTTGATATTGATATCGTGCCGGACGAATCAGGTGTCACTCGAAATCCGGCCCCTTGATCCGTGGCCGAGATAATCCCGCAAACAGTTACGAAAAACTAGTACGGTGTCCCAGGAACTTCCTATCTTCACAGGCTTTGAGATATTCGCGAAGCAACACCCTTGCCGCGCCAATTCCGAGATAGCCGTAGTGAACCGGCAACTGGTTGGACAAGTCGGGCAGTCCGAGACTGACCGCAATCTCGCCTGCCTTGCTCACGATTTCGGCGGCTTGGCGGAAGTCGGAGAGCACAAAGTTTGATTGGGGGAGAGCGTCGATCTGCTCAGACAACCAGCAACGAAATTCATCAAGTGTGGTCGGCATAGTTGAAATGTATCCTATTTCAAGCATAACACTCGCGCGGGAAAACAATTCACGTCAATGTTTACGCCGCAACGCTGAATAAAGATTGAACCACGGCACTTGCGCTTCTGCCTTTTCTAGTTCAATTTCCAACTTTATCAATTCCTGATCGGCTTTGTTCAATTCTGCCTGAAGTCGTTCGACAACGGTTTGCTGCTGCTCCACGGCACGCCTGAGTTGTTCAAGGTTCATGGCAGCGTCGCGCACGAAAAAAGGGAACGTCGAACAAAGGCACCGCTCCCAGAACCCCTGCAACAGGGCGTCACAGAACAGCACCCGCCGACGTTCCCCATACGGGAACGCGGTCGAAGCACTGCTTCTATGACTGAAGAGCCAGACGGCTCAGGTTGCAGTTTTCTGAGAAGCAGATACTTGACGCACGTTGGCGTCAATCAAAATTATCAACTCAAATCTACCATTTAGTTGCCGGGTGGGCAAGGGAGCCCTCCCCGACAGTGTGATTTAGTAGGGGGCAGGCCGGTATTAGGTACTAAGGAAAGCGGGGTCAGGCTTTCACTTTGCACTTTGGACAGACGGCAGCCATGCTGTCGTCCGCTTGGCCGGCCAATTGCTGATCCATGACGGATAGGGCGTCATGCCACTTGCCAAATGAAAAGCAATTCAACCTCATTCCCGAATCACGTCTCTGACCGTCATGCCGGAGGGAATCATTGGCAGGACGTGCTCCTGGTAGGGGATTTGTACGTCGAGCAGGTACGCGCCCGGGCAGTCTAGCATCTCGCGGATGGCACCGGTCAACTCCGACTTCTCCCAAACGTGGCTGGCCGACCATTTGAACGCCCGGGCGACGGCGGCGAAGTCGGGATAGCGGTTTTCCGGGCCGAGGCCGTCGCCTTGGCCGATCGCTTCGGGGTCGTCGATTGGGCCCAGGTATGTGTGTGCCCGATTGGCCGCGTGGAACCGGTCTTCCCACTGCACGACCATGCCCAGGTGCATGTTGTTCAGCAGCATGACTTTGACCGGCACCTTTTCGCAGTGGCAGGTGGCCATTTCCTGGATGTTCATCAGCAGGCTGCCGTCGCCGTCGATGTCGACCACCAGCATGTCGGGATTGGCCACTTTGGCGCCGATGGCCGAGGGGAGCCCAAAACCCATCGTCCCCAGTCCGCCGCTGGAAGCCCAACGCCGCGGAGCGCGGAACTTGTAGTGCTGGGCCGCCCACATCTGGTGCTGACCCACGCCGGTGGTGATGATTACGTCGTCGCGGTCCTTGGTCAACCGCCATAGCTCGCGAATCGCATGTTGCGGCAGGATGCCGTCGAAGTCGTGATCGTAATCCAACGGATCGGCCTTCTTCCAAGCGGCGATCTTCTTGTGCCAGGCGGACAGGTCCTCGGGCGGCTCGACCACCTTGTTCAATTCGGCCAGGGCATATTTGACGTCGCTGACGACCGCGACGTGGCCGTTTTGATCTTGTTGATCTCCGACGGGTCGATATCGATATGGATTATCTTGCCGCGCTTGGCGAACTCGGAGACATTGCCGGTCACCCGATCGTCGAACCGAACGCCCAGTGCCAGCAGCAGGTCGGCCTCGTCGACCGCGTAGTTGGAATAGACGCTGCCGTGCATCCCGAGCATATCGAGCGCCAACGGGTCGTCACCCGGAAAGCTTCCCAGGCCGTTTAGGGTTGTGGTCACGGGCATGCCCGTCTTGCGAACCAACTCGATCAGTTCGCCGCTGGCATCGGCTGCGACTACCCCACCGCCCGCGTAGATCACCGGCCGTCGGCTCCGCTTGATCGCCGCGGCGATCACGGCAATCTGCTCCGGCCCGGCCAGTCGATCTTCCACATGGTAGCCCGGCAACTGCATGGGGGCATCGTAGTCGGGCACGGTCTGTGCGAGTTGGATGTTCTTGGGGATATCCACCCACACGGGCCCCTTGCGACCGGTTGTGGCAATGTGAAACGCCTCGCGGATCACTCGTGCCACATCGTTCACGTCGGTGACCAGGTAGTGGTGCTTGGTGACGCTTCGACAGACCTCGACGATGGGCGTTTCCTGAAAGGCATCGGTCCCGATCACCGGCGTGCCCACCTGGCCGGTGATGGCGATGATGGGAACGCTGTCCAGCTTGGCGTCGGCAATGCTGGTGAGGAGGTTGGTGGCCCCGGGGCCGCTGGTCGTCATGCAGACGCCCGCTTTGCCGCTGGTTCTGGCGTAGCCCTGTGCGGCAAACCCACCGCCCTGTTCGTGCCGAGGTAGAACCACGCGAACCTTGTCCCTGAATCGGGTCAACGCCTGATGCAACGGGATAGTGGTTCCGCCCGGATACGCAAAAATCGTATCCACGCCGTGATTCACCAGCGACTGAACGGCGATATCGGCCCCGCTGGTCGCTTGGCCGGGCGTTTTGATCTTGGCAGCCTTTGCCACGGGAACGATCTCCTTGGATTGCCTGCTCTACCTTGATAGGGGAAACGTGCTTGATTCCAGCCAAACACTCTAACATATGCCCTCAATCGACCTGATGCAACCCGGCCAAGCAGAGTGCCCCGGTTTGACTAATCCTTAACGTGGACGAGCCGGAACCATTAGACCGCTTGCGGCTTCGCCCGCTTTTGGTGCCGATGGCGTAGCGGTGCGAAGCCGCAAGCGGCTCTCTCAAAAGCCAATGACACGGCCACTTGCGTCTGTCGATCATTTTCGATACGCTCGTTTGGAATCCTCCGTTCGAACACGCCCGCCGAACATGCACATCCTTACTCTGGAAACCACCTGCGACGAGACTTCCGCGGCGGTAATTACCGACCGGCTGGAAGTGCTCGGCTCGGTGGTGGCTTCGCAGGACGAGTTGCACGGGCGATTCGGTGGAGTGGTTCCCGAGATCGCCTCCCGGGCGCACGTCGAGCGAATTCTGCCGGTGATCGACGAGGCCCTCGGTCGGGCCGGCATCGCCTTGAAAGACTTGGACGCCGTGGCCGTGGCCAACACACCCGGGCTGGCCGGCTCGCTTCTGATCGGCCTGGTGGCGGCCAAGACACTCTGCGTGACCCTGGGCGTGCCGCTGATTGCGGTGAACCATCTGCAAGCACACATCTACGCCTGCCGACTGGCCAGCAAGAAGGACGTCTTTCCCTGCGTCGGGTTGATCGTAAGCGGCGGACATACCAGCCTCTACCGTTGCGGCGGTCCGCTGGAGTTCGAACTGCTCGGCTCAACCATCGACGACGCCGCCGGCGAGGCGTTCGACAAGGTGGCCAGCATGATCGGGTTGCCGTATCCCGGCGGGCCGGCAATCCAACGCGCGGCCGAACAGGGCAACTCCCGCGCCTACCGATTTCCCCGGGCGCTGTTGAACGACGAGGACCGGCTGGATTTCAGCTTTAGCGGGCTGAAGACGGCCGTCCGCTACACGATTGCCGGGCCGGGTCGCACGGATTTCAAGAGCATCCGGCTCGATCCGCAACAAGTCGCCGACCTGGCCGCCAGTTTCCAGGAGGCGGTTGTCGATTGCCTGCTGGGCAAGGCGCTTCTGGCGCTCCGGCAAACGGGAATGCGAGTCCTCTGCGTGGGCGGCGGCGTGGCGGCAAATACCAGGCTCCGCGGGCGACTTGAAGAAGAAATCCAACTCGCGGGCGCCGAGTTGCACATCGCCCCACTCGAACTGTGTACCGATAACGCGGTCATGGGTGCAATTGCCGTGGAGCGCTACAAGGCCGGCCTGATCGAAGACCTCGACCTGGACATCTCGCCCGGCGTCGTGCGGAAATAGCCGTTGTGCAATGCGAAGCCGCAAGCGGCACTTGAACAACGCCTCCGATCCGGCTACGTTGTTGGCATGACCACGGCACGCAAGATGATCGTATTGACCGACGGATTCACCGACCCGAACCGCGCCAAGACAGCTATCAGCGTGATGCGCTACAAGCCGGATGAAGTGGTTGCCGTGGTGGACCGCAAGTTGGCGGGCAGGACGTCGCAAGAAGTGCTTGGCGTGGGGGGCGATACGCCGGTGGTCGGTTCGTTGGCCGACGCTCCCGGGGCCGACACACTGTTGATCGGCATTGCTCCGCCCGGCGGGAAGATACCCGAGCACTGGCGGCCCATCGTGTTGGAAGCCATCACCCGAGGGCTCAATATTCTTTCCGGGCTGCACGATTTTCTGATCGACGACGCCGAGTTTTCCCAGGCGGCGGCCGAGCACGGGGTCGAGTTGATCGACGTCCGCCGCAACGACGAACACGACGTTGCCAACCGCCAGGGAATCCGGCCCGAGTGCCTGCGAATCCACACCGTGGCCAACACGAGCAGTTGCGGCAAGATGGTCGCCGCCATCGAGGTAACGCGGGGGCTGGAGCGGGCCGGCGTGGACGCCAAGTTCGTGGCCACCGGCCAAACCGGCATCTTTATCGAAGGCGACGGGTGCCCAATCGACTGCGTGGTCTCCGATTTCGTGAACGGGGCGGCCGAAAAACTCGTCCTGGCAAATCAGCACCACGAGGTGATCCTGGGCGAAGGGCAGGGGAGCCTGGTGCATCCGCGCTACTCGGGCGTAACGCTCGGGCTGCTTCACGGCCTGATGCCCGACGGGCTGATCTTCTGCTACGAGCCGGGACGAAAGACCGTCTTCGGCATGGACGACGTGAAATTGCCGCCGCTGGAAAAAGTGATCGAGTTCTTCCAGATCGCCGCCAACATCATGCATCCGTGCAGAATTATCGGCATTGCCGTGAACGGCCGGGGCCACTCGGACGATGACGTGGCCGCCGAGTGCCGCCGGGTGAGCAACCAGTTCGGTCTGCCCGCCTGCGACGTTCTCCGTCACGGACCCGACAAGCTGGTCGATGCCGTGCTCGAGCTGAAGCGGCAGTTGAACAAATGAAGCTTACGCTGCACCAGTTCGATCTGCCGTTGGCGCATACTTGGACGATCTCTCGCGGGTCGACCGACGTGCGCCGGACGCTAATCGCCGAACTCCAGCAAGACGGCATTAGTGGGTTTGGCGAGGCGACCGAGAATTCTTACCACGGCGCCACGATCGAGAACATCTCGGCGGCACTGGAGCGGGCCCGGCCGGTGTTGGAAAACCGCAAACTGGACGATCCGGCCGCGTTGTGGGAGGAACTGCATTCGGAACTGGCCGAATCGACGTTTGCCCAATGCGCGTTGGACCTGGCGGCACACGATCTGTGGGGCAAGCTCCTCGGCCGGCCGGTCTGGGAGCTTTGGGGACTGAGCCTGAAAAACCTGCCGCCGAGCGACTACACGATCGGCATCGACTCGATCGACAAGATGGTCGAAAAGCTCGATGAGTTTTCCGGCTGGCCCGTCTATAAGATCAAGCTGGGTACGCCCGACGATCTGGAGATTGTCCGCAGGTTACGCGAGCACACGAAAGCCCCGTTCCGCGTGGATGCCAACTGCGCCTGGACGGCCGAGGAGACGATCGAGAAAGCCCGAGTGCTTGCGGGGCTCGGCGTGGAGTTCATCGAGCAGCCGCTTGCGGCCGACGATTCGGACGGGATGAGGCAGGTCTTCCGCCGCTCGGTGCTGCCGGTTATTGCCGACGAAAGCTGCCGGTACGAATCGGATGTCGAGCGGTGCCGCGAGTGTTTTCACGGCATCAACATCAAGTTGGTCAAATGCGGTGGCCTGACACCTGCCCGGCGGATGATCGACCGGGCAAGGCAGTTGGGGCTGAAGGTGATGGTTGGCTGCATGACCGAATCGACCGTCGGCATATCGGCCATTGCCCAACTGCTTCCGCTGTTGGACCATGCCGACATGGACGGTCCGTTGCTGCTGGCACGCGACATTGCCACCGGCGTTACCCTCGACCGCGGCCGGGTGGTCTATCCGCAAGAGACCGGTTGCGGCGTTCGGTTGTTATAGTTGTAGGGCGGGCGGTGCCACCCCACACGTCATGAACGCCCGGTGGTTGAGCGCAGCGAAACCCCGGGGTTTCGCTGCGCTCAACCCCCGGGCGTGTTTTGGTTGATTGGGTCTCGCTTTTTTACTTACGCGGCAACTCGCGGATGTAGACGTT
>JAUWJC010000258.1 GCA_030607895.1 Pirellulales bacterium | reverse complement strand
CGAGGCGCCCGACTCCTCGAACCGGCGGCCGTCGGGACCGACTACCACGAGTTGCAGCTTGGCGCCGGGACCCCGGAAGCCGAGGACGAACTGAAGATCGGTTCCGCCGGCACAACGGTAGGTTTGCGCTATCGACCGGTCGCCGGAGGAGGCGCTTAGCAAGTTTCGGTCGACGGGCGAGAACCCCCCGCGAACCATCGTGCGTTTCACGCTGGCGTCCACTCCGGCCGTCACACTGGCAAAGACCAGGTAGCGGAGCAGTTCCAACTCGGTCTTGCTGTTCTGTTTCTCGTGGTGGAATGAAGTGAAGATGATCGTGCCGTCGCCGAAGGGTATCTCGACCAACAGGGGGCCGGTCATCCGCTTGCCTTCGACCGTTTCGTACTTGCCGCTAAGCAGCGTAACGACCTCCGGGCCGCCGAATGCCGCCGGGCACCAGGAGGGCTTGTCGAAACGCAACTCGATCGTGTTACCCAACCGCCGCTGCAATTCCCGATCGACCACCTGGGCATTCACCGTTTGCACGGCCCCCCTTGCCACCTTCGACTGGTCGATGAATTCGCGAAAGGCAATGGCGATTATTCCAAACTGCCAATCGGAAGCGTAAAGGGTTCCGCCACCGTCGACATACGTCCGCAGGCTGTGTCTCAGTCGTCTGACAATATCCGCCCGGGCACGGAACACGCCCGCCCCGCCGCGCTCTCCCCGACGCAACCGGCGTGCTCCCAGCCAATGCCGCGGAACGCCGCCGCAGGTCAGAAAGACCACGTCGTATGGCTCCAGTCGGGCCGCGTCCAGCAGGTCGTCACACTCGATCCGGGTGTGCCGATAGCCGGTGCCGAAGGTGTCGAGCAGCTTGCCCATGTCGTCGTATTCCGGAGGAGTAACGGCCAGGCGCAACGGTTGCGAGTTCAGCTCCACGCTGCCGTCGTCTTCGACGATCTCGAGGCCGTCGGCTTGCCGCGAGCCGTTCCGTCCGTTGGGCGACTTGCCGCCGCGATCCAGGCCGAAGACCAGCGCCAGCGCCAGGATCAGCCCCGCGCCTACCCCGACGTCGATCAGCAACCGTCGCCGTTGGAGCCATGAGGTATCCGCGCTATTTGCATGCATGTTAGAGCCGGACCGTATCGGCCCGGTGTTTGGTTGCGGCGATGCGAAGCCGCAAGCGGCTCAACTCTCAACCTTCAACCTTCAACTCTCTACTTATCGTGGGAGCGCCACTTGTCGCGATATTTTCGGATGGCCGTTTCGGCCGAAGCGCTTACCTCCTTCATCTTATCCAGCCCTCGCGACACTTGCTCGGAGAACTGCTCGCTGAATTGCTCGGAAACCGATTTGAGTCTTTCCTTCCAGTCGACTTCGACGGGAATGGGTTGCTCAACGGGCCGATCGACTTCGTTCTCTTCTACCGCCTCTGCCGCTTCGGCAGTGATGGGTGTTTCGTCTTCCTGTCGGAAAAAGGGGTCAGAACTATTTTTCTTTGCGTCAGTTCTCGGAAGATTCCCGCGATTGCCAGGAAAATAGTTCTGACCCCTTTTCCCCCCGGCAACTCGCAGAAGCACCAGCGTGGCGTCGTCGTAGCGCATCTCGCGCTCGGAGCGCAGATCGATCACCTCTTGGCGCCAATTCTCTTCGGTCATGTTCCAATAGCGTTGCCAATCGGGTGGTTCGCCCTTCTCTTGCCGCTGGAGTGCCCAGTGCGCTATGGCGTCCGTACACAGCACCAGCAAGTCGCCCGCAAGGCAGTCCGCTTCCAGCAGTTGGAACTCCAGCAGGTCGTCGCGCTTGAGGTCCATGCTGCCGATTACCAGCGGATTGGCATCCAACTCGGCGGCGCTGGTGATTGGAAACGTCCGCAGCACCTCTCCGCCGCGGACGTGAAACAGGCAACTATCGCCGATAGCAAAACCGGCGAGCCGATAGCCTTCCGGCGGCTGCCGATCCTCGTCGGCCGGCGTCAGGCACATCCACAGCAAGGTGGAGAACGCCCCCTGACGCATCTTGGCCTTCTGGAACCAGGCGAGTCCGGAGACGTCGATCTGCCGTTGCCAATCCTGCCGGCAGGCGGCCAGCCAACTCGCAAACGCTTCTTTGTCGTGCGGGTTGGGTGTATCGTCGAGCACGGCTTCGGTCAGGATGGCGGCCCACTGCCGCGAAAAGATGGCCGAGGCCACGCCATCCGCAATAACGGCCATCCCGCGAGCGGCGTCCATCCGAAAAGCGTCCTGGTCTTCCTCGGGATGTTCGACATCCTTGGCAAGTGTGAAAGCCCGTTCTGCGAACATTCTGATTTCTGATTTGGGATTTCCGATTTGGGATTTCCGCCTTCCCCCTTCCCCCCTCCCTTAACGGAGTCCCGGCGCGGCTTGCGTACCCATGTTAAGGAACTGTATCAAGCACACCATGTCGGCATTGAACGCCATCCCGCGAGCACCCGGCCGCACCTGCAAACCCTCCATGGTCGCGTGTCGGACGAACGGGTCGGGCAGCACGCTGGACATCTGGAACAAAACTCGGGCCAGGTCGTCGGGTAGGCCCTGGTCGTCGGCGGGGAACATGAACGGGTCGGCGGCCGTCATCGACAGGTGACAATTGAACAACAGAACGTTGCCGTCTTCGGTAGCCAGGTTCGTCACCGACTGGGCATATGGAATCGGGTCTCCATCTTGCGATTCGCCGTCTGTAATGTGAACCACGATGGGCGGAAAGCTGCGCGGATGCCGGCCGATCCACTCCGAGAGTACCTGGTGGGCATGATAGAGCATGTGGCACATTGGTGTTCCGCCCTCGGTCACCGGGTCGACCCAAACCGGCGCCTCGCAGGGCAACTCGATCATCTCGCCGGTCTCTTCGTCGGGAATGAACTGCATGCGGCTGTCGATTCTGGCCGGGTTGACGCCGATTTCCGTAATCGAGACGAGCGTTTTGCCGGCCAGCGCGCCTTGCAAGGCCGACTCGATGATCGGGTTGGCGCTCTGGTCCGTCCGATAGCCGAACACACCCACGTCCATCCACTCCTTAATGCCCTCGTCGCCGCTCGCGCGGATCGCCATGTTCTGCAACCAGCCGTTAATCGCCGTAACCAACTCGTCGCACTTCCGGTTGGAAGAATTCCCCAGCGGTTCCTCCATCGAGAACGACTGGTCCAGCAAGAACAAAAAACACGCCTTATTCTGCCGGCTGATTTCCTGCGTATACGGTGCGCGCGACATGCTCAATTCTCTTGGTCCCTTGCGGTGGGTAATTGGGGTAATTGTTGTATACTCAACGCGGTCAAGAATTGAGGTTTTCGGATAGGTTCTAAGTTATCAGTTATCAGTTGTCAGTTATCAGTCTGAAGACTTGCCAGAGCCGTTGTTTCCAAGCTCTGATTACTGACAACTGATAACTGACAACTTCGTCACAAAACCGCAATTATTGACCGCGAGTAATATACCGTGCGAAGCCGCAAGCGGCCGACCTCCGACTTCCCTTTATATACTCAAACTGCAAGGAGGGGAGTCCGAAAATGGGGACTGGCTCCGTCACGGGCTGGTTTTCACGAGAGTTTTCGGTTTGCCGACGGTGCCTGTCCCCTTTTTCGGACGCCTTTGTCCACTGACCGCTTACAATTTGAGTTATATACCTTATCCGTCGGCAAGACAAGTCGCGGTTTCATGCCTCTTCTTTGCGGCGCGGCCAAAGCTGACGGAGCCCCTTCAAGCCCAGCCGTCTTGGAGCTTTCTCGATACGCCCCAACATCAACGGTTCGCTGAAAAACGTACGGAACCCCAGGTCTATTGTAGCCCAAACCGTTACGTAGCCGCCTACCCAGTCCGGCTGGGTCTGAATCAATTGGCTGCTGTCGTCGCGCTGCCAGGTCTGGCGATCGATCTTAACGCTGTGATAGACGGGCATCTCGCCGGGTTCGTCTCCTTGGGCCGGTTCGTGCCGGCAGATCGACAGGACGCACTCGTCGGTAAATCGCTGCTCGGGCCAGATCCATCGCACCCGGTAGATCCGTTGCGGCCGGTCGACGCATACCAGGCTGGCGTGTTCCACCGCCGGGCAAAGCCCCAGCTTCTCCGTGGGAACCAACTCCGAGCGAATCCACTCTTCCAAGAGCGATTCGTACCGCGTGAACCGGTCGACGTTGTGGCGGATAATTCGGGCGTCGAACAATTGCAAGAACGACGACTGCCGCCCATCGGCCACCGCTGCCAGCAGGTCCTCGGTCCGCCTGATGCGATCGCGGGCCTGGTTGACTAAGGTAGCCCAGCCTTCGGGCAGTGGATAGTCTTTCAGGCACGGTTCTTCGGCCAATTGGACCATTGTCGGTTTGTCGCCGCCAGTGACTGCGGATCCCAAGCGAGCAAGCAATCCCTTGCGATGGACCGCCAACTGGTAGTGCTCCCGCCATGGCTCGGACTCGGGGCAGTCCGCCAGTAGTTCCTCGTCCCAAATATCTATCAAGCGTTGGTCGAGTTGCCTGGACTTGTAGACGCCCGGGAAATTGGATGGAATCTCCCGCAACGCCTGGATCAACGGATAGCGGCGCTGGGCCAGCGTAATTCGCGTCCGTATGGACCGCTCGACGAGTTTCTCACACCCGGCCTTCACAACCTTCTTCCACGCCTTCACAATGGCGATTTCGTCGGCATCTTGATTCACGGCGTCCAGAAGCCCGTCGATTACCTCGACTCTCCAGGCCGCCTGCTGCGCGCGGAATTTCAGACTGTACTGGTAGTCTTGCGGCAAATGGCCGGCCAGGTCGGAGATGCTTCGTTCCCCGGCAAGCGAGATTACATTTCCCGCCTGCTGGGCCAGGTGCCGAAGCCGATCGATGCACGCCACGCGTTGCCGGGCGGCGGTCATGCGAGGCCGCTGGAGTTCAGCCGGCGCAAAACCGGCAAACAACGACTCGTTCCAGCCGTCGACCAGTTCCCGATCATATTGCTCGCTAAGGTGATGAGGCAGTTTCCAATTCCAAAACGCGATCCAGGCCTGCTGCCGGCAGACGTGCTCGTATGCCTGATCGATGAGCGGTTTGAGGTGCTCGGGCGCGTCGCGGAACTGGCCCCGGCGATTCAACAGCGTTACCGCCGCCTCCCACTGTTGGGCGTGCAGGAACTGTTCGACTTTGGCGTAGGAACTCGCCAGTTGCCCCAGCGGTGGAACCCGATCCATGGGCACCCGGGCTAACTCGAACAGGCTCCCGGCCAACTCGCGAACCTCCTGATCCGGCGAGTTCGTCAAGTCGCGATAGAGGGCCGATGCCGTGGGCATTCGGAAGTCTTCCGAGCGAAACAGCAGCTTGTCGTTGCCGGGGGTCTCGACGTGCCTGGTCCAAAGCCGCGGATCGGCCGCCAACGCCCGAAGGGCCACGTAAATTACCAGCGCGGAGAAATTGTCCAAATCAAGCGAGAGCAACGTCCGCTCGTTTCGGGTGGGATGCTGATAAGGCTCGACGCCCACTTCCAGGTTTCGGCGTCCGACCAGGGTCGGCACACACATCCCGTCGTAATCTACCAGCTTGAGTTGCCCGGCGGTGGTGACCATTACGTTGGCGTGCTGCAAATCGCCGTGAGCAATCGAGGCGTCGGCCAGTTCCTTGACCAGTTCGACCCAGCGGTCCGCCGCAACGGCCAACAAGCGGTGGTTCCCTTCCAGCGATCGGGCACGCGCCCACTTAAAGAGCGTTTCGCCTTCAACCCAATCCATGACGATCATGGGGTACCACTTCCCGTCGCCGGCCGAACGGATGCTCCGATCGCGATACTCGAAATCGACCAGGCAGTTCAACCGCCGGGTTTTCAGGTACGCGCTGAGCAAGTCATATCGTTCGCGTCGCTCGGGCGATTCGGTGGTAAAACAGCGGATGGCAAACGAGCCCTTTCCGCCGGCATCGATCCCGCGATACACCACGGCAAACGCCCCCGACCAAGGCCGCGGCTGGCTCCGCTCGTCCTTCTCGATACGGCACAGCTTCAACTCCGGATCGCGGAAGGCGACCCTGGGGTTCTGCAACATCGCGCTGAAATGTGACGCCAAAGGCCAAGACATCGTACATTCTCAGGACTGTAAAGCACCCGACCAGTGGTCGCGGTGCTGTAACGCCGCGACCAGTGGTCGCGGTGCGAAGCCGCAAGCGGCCGGCATCCTCAGTGTAGCTGATTATTCGTGAGATCCGAGCCACCCTGTCCTCAGCGTCCGAAAAAGGGGACAGGCACCGTCGGCAAACCGAAAACTCTCGTGAAAACCAGAGCTAGAAAGAGCCAGTACAAATTATAGATAGTAAAAATCGGTCTTGAACGTAACATTAAAAAATAATGTCAGTGCTTGCAGTCG
>JAUWJC010000240.1 GCA_030607895.1 Pirellulales bacterium | reverse complement strand
CGGTGCCTGTCCCCTTTTTCGGACGGCGAATACCGAGCACCGTGGAAAAAGGGGACAGGCACCTCGCGGCTACGGTTTTTCCCGCACTTCCGGCCGATATTTGCACCGAGTTTTCAAGACCCCAGTGCCAGTCCCCATTTTCCACTAACCGCTTACAGTTTGAGTCGGTTCCGCGTGGGGCTCGTACCTCGACCCACCCTACTTCTTCGGCTTGTACAACTCCGGGCGGCGCTGGCCGAGCACGACGGCTCGAAGGTCGCCTTTGGCCACGGGTCGGTTGTAACGGCCGTACATTTTCATTCGCGATTCGGCGGGGATACCCCGTTTGACCGGCTCGGGGTAGGGTCCTGCTCGGCGGACTTCTTCCGGCCACTCGTAGTATTTCGGCCGGTTGTCGAGTTGCAGGGTAACCATCACCGGCTCGTTGTTGGTGCGGAACTGGGTGGCACCGAGGATCGTTCCCCACGGGTCCATTATGAACGTGCGGTGGCTCGTCTCGCTGCACCCGCCGGCGGCGCGGAGCAGGAAGTAGCCGTTGTCCAGCGCGCGGTGATAGTCGCGCATTCGAATCGACTCGTTGAACGGTCCGGCATCCTGCGTGTGCAACAGCACGAGATCAACCTGGTTCAGGCCGGCTACCTGGTCGATTTCCCGGCCGGCAACGTCCAGGCATATTTTCGTGCAGATGCGTCCGAAATCGGTGGCGAACACGGGCAGATCGTCGCCGAGGGTGAAGGTCGGGCCGGGTCCTTCTTCGTAGGGTAACCGATGACTCTTTCGGTACTTGCCGACGATCTTGCCCTTGCGATCGCAGAGGAACGAGGTGATATAGATTTTTTCGCCGTCCCGCTCGCGGAGGTTGCCCACCACGTACATTTTGTACTTGGCCGCCTTGGCGGCGATGGCGTCGGCCGTCGGGCCGGGAATCGGCTCGGCCCCTTGATAAACGCACTCCTGGGGCAAACAGGCCAGGTCGGCGCCGGCCTGCCCGGCTGCGTCCAACGCCAGCAGGGTCTTTTCCAGCGTGCGGTTCCCCTCGTCCCAAACGAGCGAAATTGGCACGATCCGCCGATTGATCGGCCCTCGGTGCGCCAACAACCCGGCCACGGCAATCGATCCCAAGACAAGCAAGATGCCGAGAATCCGAGTGGGTAGCATGTGTGAATCTCCCGGCTATTGGTGTCACTCGGCGGTCTTTGATGCGACGGCCTTGTGAAGGATATCTCTGGCCCGATCCGGGTTGGTGTCGGCCAACACGAGATACGTCCGGTCGCCAACCGTGACTGCCGCTTTGTCTCCTTGAGCTTCAACCGGCCGCCGTGTGCCCAGCGGCTTCATTACAGTCAGCCGGTTGGAGGCGACGGGCAGAAGCAACTTCACATTGCCGCGGACGGCCCAGACGAGGACATAAGTATCGTTTGGTTTCGCCGCGCGGCGGAAGCTGTACGCCCTGAGCAACTTGCCGTCGGCCACGCCGGAATCTCGTCGATGGCAACCAATTCGTATTGTCCGGTTTCGTTGATAAACAGGTGGTGTTCCTGATCGGAGAACTTGGCTTTCTTCCAGGTGTTTACGCGTTCCGGCTTCAGCATCGCGTTCCAGGTCTTGATGAACTCGTAGTGTTTTGGATCGACCGTCTTGAGCGTCTGGCGTTGGGTGTCGGTGAGTTTGTTTTCGATTCGGGCGTCTTCCCAGATCTTGATTACGTCGAGGCAGTCCTCCGCCCGGGGATTGGCCTCCACTTGTTTGGGGCTAATGCGTATGGAGAAGGGGCAATCCCAAGCCGCGGCTCGGCTGAGCAGGTACTCCAGCGCGTCGGGTCCGATATAGTCGTACAGCCCGAAAATCCAGCCGAAGTCCATCCGGGTGAAGTCTCTCGCTCTTACGGGTGCCGTGCGGCAGGAGACCTTGTGGGTGAACGACTTGATGTACCGGGAGGGGACGTCGTAGGCGTTGCTTCGCGTCATCATGTGCCAACTGAAGTGGCAACTCATGGCCGCCTCGCATACCGGGGGTTCCGGTTGCAATTGGCGGAAAACACGATACTGCGCACCGACAACATGGTACCAGAACGGTGCATGGACGTCCTCGGCCCCGTCGAAGTAGACCATGTCGTAGGGGCCGCTCTGGCGGTAGATCTTGCCGATTCGCCGCGCGACCTCGTCCTGGATATCCGTATCCTGGTCGAAGCGGATGAAGATGTCCCAGTCGTCCACGTTCAGCAGTCCCAGCCGATCGCCCGCGCGATGGGCCGACGCGGTGGTCTTCAAATGGCCTCGCTCGCAACCGGTGAAGCGCAACGGTGGCTCGGTGGTGTAGCCCTTGTAAGCAATCAGTTCTTTGCCGGCCTTGAGGATACGGCGGCCCTTGTCGAGCGTGCAGCCGGCCGGGTTCTCTTTGACGGGAATCGTAACGCTCTTGTCGTCGATTGGCTCGGCAAGCGTAAACGTGCGGACCTTGTGAAACCGGTCGTCGGGCACCGGGGTTACATAAGGATCGTTCTTCACTGCCTTACTGTAATGTATATGCAATCCCAGCTTGAGTCCCGCGCGGCGGATTGCACCGGTTACCTTCTTCAAGTCGTCCATGCCGCCGGGGAACTTCGAATTGAAGGTGAAATGGCCCGCACCGTTCGTTATCGACGTGTAGGAAAAGAAGATCATGCGGAGTCCGCTCCGCTTGGCCAGCTTGATGTACTCGTCAACATCACTCGGCGTGGGGCTGCACCAAAGGTAGGAATACTTCTGGATCGGCGAGCGGCGATTTCGGGCACCGCTGGGCATGTTGAAGTCGCGCTCCACGATTTCCATCGCGTCGAGAAACTTGTCCTTTGGATCATGGCACCCAAACAAAACGGCGGTGGTTCCTTCAAAGGCAACCGCCCGATCGGCAACCGCTCGCATCCGAACGTACTTCTCGTGCCGGTTCATCCCGGCGTTAGTTTTGATATTGCCCGCACAAAGGCAAATGCTGAACCGGTCGTCGCAGGCCACGTTTATCCAGGGGCCCAGATACGGCAACCGCCTGATGTTGAATTGAAGCAGGGCGATGCGGTCGATCGGGTCGCCTTCCAGCTTGAGCAATTCCAACGCCAGGTAGTGGCGGGTGGCGGTCACCCGATAGGTTGCCGTGACGTTTGCCTTGCCGAAGCGGACCGTGAGCTTGTCGCCTTCGAGCACCGCTTTGGTTGCACCGAACGACTCCCCACCGCGATAGTCGGGAGCTTCGTTCTCGGCGAAGTCTTCCTGGCGCATGGCCGACGGTTGCCCACCCCGATAGACCATGGCCACGGGCGCGGGGTTGGCGGGCCAGACATATTCGGTTCCACCCGGCTTGGACGTAAGGCTTTTGACGATACCGTCACCGCCTATTTCCAGCCGCAGGCTGTTGGTCTCCAAAACGACGTCGGCCGCGGGTGCCGGCGCCACTGCAACCAATAGACCGATCAAAACGCCGATGATCTGGATTTTCATGGCGAGGATACCTCTGGGGACAAAAGGGGGTGGGGGAGATTGCATTATGCTTCTAAATCGATACAATACTCCTTTTTAGCATGGCTTTCAAGGCGCCAGATTGCGTGTTTCTCGATGTCGCGGAAGAAAAGCAGACGAAAAGCCAGGCAATCAGGCCACTATTGCGGGGTATGTGGGCGCTGCCGTGCGAACGAGAAGTTTTCCGGCCGCGGTCATGCACGTCACATTTGCCGCGACTGCATGAAGCTCGGTGCGGAAGAACTCGATTATCGACAATCGCTGCGCAATCTCCAGCGCTGCATGACCTGGGAAGGCATCATTCCCCGCAAGCACCGCAAGTCTTTCGAACGATTCTTGTGCCACGAGGATCCGCGGATACAATTCCACGCGAAGGAAATGCTCGAAGGCAACCATGTCGTCGGCCGGTGATAGGTAGCGCGAGCGCGTGGCGGAATTCCGCCGCCGATATTCCCGCAAGCCCAGCCTCATGAAACGCTTCGACGATGCTGCTTTCCCTCCCTGACATGACTGATACCGTGTGTCCCCGCCCGAAGCAAATATAACAATAGCGCTGCTTCCTGCAATGGAGTATGGCATGACAATCGAGGAACTATTGGCCGGTAGCCGCAGCTATCGCCGGTTTCGCGAGAACGAGCCGCTGGCTAGGGAAACGCTGGTCCGCCTGGTCGAGCTTTCCCGGCTCTGCCCCTCGGCGGCCAACCGGCAGCCGCTTAAG
This sequence comes from Pirellulales bacterium, assembly GCA_030607895.1. Lineage (GTDB taxonomy): Bacteria > Planctomycetota > Planctomycetia > Pirellulales > Thermoguttaceae > JAUWJC01. The sequence goes on along the minus strand of JAUWJC010000240.1, from coordinate 2,401 downwards.
TTCATGATTTCCTGGGAGCCGGAGAAAAACGCCAAAATCTTCTCGCATCTCCGTTGGGCCGCCGCCCTGACCGATTGGCCCGGTCCGGCCGAAGGCGAGAGGCCGACCGGCTACATCGTTATCCTGGGCGATACCCGAATTGCCAAACAGGTCCGCTGGGACGACGGCATCGCCGCTCAGAGCATGTTGTTGGCCGCGGTGGAGCGAGGGCTTGGCGGCTGCATCGTCGGCTCGATCGACAAGAACGGACTGCGGGCCGCGCTGAACATCCCCGAGCACCTGGAAATCCTCCTGGTCGTTGCGCTGGGTGTACCCAACGAGACGGTCGTGCTGGAACACGGCACCAGTCCCGACGAACTCCCCTACTGGCGCGACACGGACGGCACGCACCACGTGCCCAAACGTCCGCTGGAGGAAGTGCTGCTGCAATAGCGCGGGCCAACATAAAGCCGCGACCGGTAGTCGCGGTTGACAACATAAAGCCGCGACCGGACTCCGCGGATGGCGCGCCGCAAGCCTACACGGTCCGCACGCGTGGCGGGTTTTCTTCCGCAACCGGGCCGAAGTGCTCACCCCAAACCGGGACCAGTTGACGTCCCAGCTTGTCGAGCCGCCCCATCGGCTATGGGCTATGGGGTCGACACTTGACAATGCGTCACTATCAGGCGTCCAGCCGAGCGCTCAGCCCGGCCGTGCTGTTCTGGTACTGCAGGAATATGTCAAGTGTCAAGAGTTGACCCCGTTACGGACATGGTAAAGTGGGGGGTTGGCTGAGAAAAACCTCAGATGATACATATACCATAGACCCTTCCCGCGGAGCAGTTTTCGTAGTCGAGAAAGCCGCCCACCAGGTGCTCGCAAAGGAGCATGGAAGATTACTCGTACCGGACCCAAAGGAGCAGGTCCTCGACTGCGCACTTGGCCGTGCTGTCTGGTTTGAGTGTGATCTCAAAGCGGTTGGTTCCTTTGGTAACGGATGCCGGGCTGACCGGGTACTCCAGCCATGCGTCGGACTTCGTGCCGTCGGTCAGCGGCTGGTCGTTGAGTTTCACCGAGAGATCGCCGGCGTTGGTCAGCCCATGCACTCGCAGGCGAAGCTTCACGTCGGGCACCGCTGCCGGGGCCTGCCCACTGTCGAGTTGCTGCCCGACGCGAAGCTCGATGGCCGCCGGCTGGCCCGGCTTGAGTGCCACGGGTCGCTCAGGCAACACGACCTGCCGCTTCAGGAATCGCATTCCGCCGGTAAGCGTCCCATTGATGCTCCCCACGCCTCGGGCGCCCGTGCAATAGACCTTGTCCTTGGTCTCAAGCAATTTCGGGTCTCCCAGCTCGCTCCAGTGTGGCAGTTGTGGGTCGAACAGGTTGAACAGATACACCCCATCGGCGCCCGAGTGCCACACGTTCATTGCCCGGGCCCGGTAACATTCAAGCGAGTTCCGCACCTTGTGGGCTTCGGGGTCGCGCACCCGCGTCTCGCTCAGACACGGATAGACCGGCACATCGTACTTGTGCCCGAGCTGAACGCTCACATCCCAGTGGTTCAAGCGGAAGTAGCCGGTGGGCACCAGGATATCGACCAGGTCCTCTTCCAGCCAAGCGACGATATCCAGCCCGATAGCGGCGCAGTAGCCGACCGAGTCGGGCACGCGGACCGCCAGCAGTAGCGGGCGGCCCCGCTCCAGACCCCCCGTCTCGGTCATCTTCCTGATGCGGCGCAGCAGCCCGGTCATCAACTCGCACTGTTCCGGTCCCGCATCCTGGCCCATGGCGTGACGCTTGAAGAAGTAGGAGTGGCGGAAGAAGTCCAATTCGATTCCATCAACGTCGTAGTTCTGACACACTTCCTGGAAGACGTTGAACACCATGTCTCGGACTTCTTGCCGGCCATAGTCCGCAGCCGTAGGTCTGCCGTGCCTCTGCTTCTTGCCGAGGCTTCCCAGGAGCCACTCCGGGTGGTCCTTCTTCCACTGGGGAAGAAGGCAGTGCCCGTAGACCGGCGACGCATCGTGCGTATCGTTCATCCGATGCGACCAGAAGACCTCGATGTTCTTCTTATGACAGAAGTCAACCATGATCTCCAAACAGTCCGTACCCTGGTCGATGAATTCACGGGTCCAATTGTTGGCAAGGAACGGCTTTGTCTTGGGGAGGAGAACTTGGGCCGCCTTGTTGTTGTGGCTGTACAGGCCCACGCTCTGGGTCGTACTATAAAAGATGGTGTCCACGTGCGTCCCAACCAGCGCGGTTGTACGCCTGGCCAGCAGGGACTCGGCGGTGGGTTCCTTGCAACGGAACGCATCATCGCCGTCGTTGTTGAAGATGATCCGCCGCACGCGGTGCGCCGCCTTCTTCCTCTGCTGTTTCAACTCCTGTTGGTTGGTCACTTTGACCGGGTCGTCGG
>JAUWJC010000175.1 GCA_030607895.1 Pirellulales bacterium | reverse complement strand
CCTTTGGCCACGCCCGGGCGAGCGGACCTAATAAGCCCCGGCGGAACCAGGCGGGCAGCCGTCGCCGCAGCCGGGACTCCTGCAAGTCGTGAGCGTAGCGCGTGTAGCCGCCAAAGGCCTCGTCGCCGCCGTCGCCCGATATGACTACCTTCACGCTGCGACGCGCCACTCGCGAGACCCAAAGCGTGGGCAGCGCCGAGGGGTCGGCGAACGGCTCGTCGTAGTAGCGGACCAATTCGTCGAGGATGCCGACCGCCTCGGGCGTGACGATTTCCTCGGTGTGTTTCGTGCCGCACCGTTCGGCCACCTGCCGGGCGTATGGCAACTCGCTGAAGGCCGCCTCGCGGAAGCCGATCGAAAAGGTCTCGACGGGCGTGTCGCTCAAGCCCGACTGGACGGCAACCATCGCGCTGGAATCCAATCCGCCGCTCAAAAACGCGCCGACCGGCACGTCGGCGATCTGATGTGCTTTAACCGTCTCCTCGATTTTCGCTTCCAGGGCTTCCTGCCATTGGTCCACGGTGCGGCCGTGGTCCGTCTCGATGCGGAACCGCCAATAGCGTCGCGGGCCGCGGTCCAGCGAGTTGGCCCCGACCGTGACCACGTGGGCCGGCGGCAGTTTCCGCGTGCGGCGAAAAACCGACCGCTCGCCCAACACCATGCCAAAGGTCAGATAGTCTTCGATAGCGGCCGGGTCGACTGCCCGATCGCCGTTCGGGTGGGCCAAAATGGCTTTTAACTCCGAGCCGAAGACCAGCTTGTCCGCATCGCGATAGATGTACAGCGGCTTCAGGCCGATGCGATCCCGAGCGAGCATCAACCGCCTCTTCGGGTGGTCCCAAATTGCAAAGGCGAACATACCCCGCAGCCGCGAGACCAATTTTTCGCCTTCTTCTTCGTAGAGGTGGACGAGCACTTCGGTATCGGACCGCGTGCGGAACCGGTGCCCTTTGGCCTCCAACTCCGTGCGTATCTTTTGGAAGTTGTAAATCTCGCCGTTGAAGACGACCTGCACCGAGCCGTCCTCGTTCGGCATCGGCTGATCGCCGCCGGCCAGGTCGATAATCGACAGCCTCCGATGCACCAATCCGACGCCCGGCGCGCTGAAGAACCCCTCGGCATCCGGCCCCCGATGCGCAATCGCCCGGCCCATCGCTTCGAGCACTGCCCGATCGACAGTTTGCAGCGGGTTACGGTAAATTACGCCTGCGATGCCGCACATGGGCGAATCGGAGAAGTTGCCGGCTTGGGATTGGCAAAACTCAGGGTTTTGTGCCCTCGACAATCAGATCGTTCCGAACCTCGACACTCACGATGTCGTCGATACGGCTCTGGCGGAAAGCCATTGCTTGCACTTCCGTGAATCGGGCTTGTTGAAGTGCTTTGGTCAGCGAAACTTCGTCATACATCCACTTGTGGTAATGCCCCACGGATCGAAGCAGACGCGGGCGTACACAGATCTCGCGAAAGAACATTTCGATCCACCGTGTATGATCGAGTGTCCACTGCGAGGGCGGCTTCTGCCGCGTGGCATGGAATTCATTGAGGTAGTTTTCCCAGAAAAGGGCATTGTCCGGCACGCGAAGACGGAGCACACCACCCGGCTTCAAGATCCGGCAGCACTCTTCAAGCAACCGTTGACCTTGCTGATAGGTAAAATGTTCGAGTACCTCACCGCCATAGATCGCATCGACGCTTTCGTTGCGCCAAGGCCATCGCCGAGCTAGATTGGCGAAAAAGGTTTGCCGGTTGAACTCCGTGGCTGGAAAGATTCCAATCCAAACGAGCAGCCCATCGAGCCATGGCAGCTTGGATGCAAGCCATGCACGGTTCGAGCCGTCTACGTTGACCCAACCGGGAGGTTGAATCGGTCCACATCCAATATTGAGCTTCAGCGGTCGCATTGGTGCGGATGTCTTACGACGCAAGATGTTCATGTTACGGGTGACTCCGCGTCTTCCATGTCGGGAGTGTTTCGATTTCGATAGCGCACCACTTTGGCCGGCACGCCCACGGCGATGGCGTAGTCGGGCACCGGTTCGATGACCACGGCCCCGGCGCCGATTACGGCGTGACGGCCGACGTCGGCCAGGACGGTTGCCCGATCACCGATCCAGGTATCTTGTCCGACGGTAATTCGTGGCCATTGGCCGGGCTGCTCGCGGATGGGTACATCAAGCCGCTCGATGCCGTGCTGGGCCGGACCGTTGGCGATTGAAACGTGCGAGCCCAGCAGCACGTCGTCTTCCAGCGTAACGTCGCCCAACGAGCAGAAGTTGCCCACGTACACCGTTCGGCCGATGCTGGCGGTGGGATGGGAAATCAGCGTGCCGAAGTTGATGCAAGCGTCCGCATCGCACCGGTCGAGCACCATCCGGTAAAACGCCCGACGCAAATACATTCCCGTGAATCCCGGCACAAGTGCAAAGGCCTGCGAGTAGCCGGGAAACGCCCGCTCGGGACCCAATAGGCAGGCCCCCAGCCGGTAGCAGGCAACCGCCGGAAAGACGATCACCAGCGCCGCGCCGTTTGCGATTGCTTTCAAGCAACGCTTCATGTCTTCATACATTCCGAAAACAACTGTCGTGCCTGCCGGCCGAGGGAGTCCCAACTGAACCGCTGGACGACCCACCGCCGGGCGGCTTCGCCCATCTGTTTGCGCAAGGCCGGATTACCCAGCAGTTCGGCAACGACCCCGGCCAGTTCGTCGGGGCCGTCGCAGGACACGATTCGTCCCGTCTCGGGCACCCGCATCGTCTCGGCCGTGCCACCCGACGCACCGGCCACCACCGGCTTGGCACACGCTTGGGCTTCGAGCAGCACCATGCCGAAGCCCTCGATGTCGCCGTCGATGTCGCGGTTCGGCAGCGCGAACAGATCGCACTGTTGGTAGCAGGCAACCAGCCGTTGGTCGTCGGGCTCTCCGAGAAATTGGACGTGCTCCTGGAGTCCGTGCTCCCGGACCAACTCCTCCAAGTATAACCGCTGCCGGCCGTCGCCCACGATTGAATAAAGGACGTTCGGTATCGATTGCCGAACGGCCGGCAGCGCCCGAATCATTTGATCCTGCCCTTTGCGTTCTTGCAACCGGCCGACGGTTAGCAGGACGGGCCGATCGTGCCACCCCAAGCTGGCACGAACATCCGCATTTGGTTCGGCGGGCGTGAAGTGTTCGACGTCCACGCCCGGGTGCATTACCCGAACTCGATCGGCCGGAAGTTTCCAATCATCCCGTAGTATGCTCGCCGAGTTTTGGCTGTTGGCGATAATCAGTTGCGCGTCGTCCAGCACTCGGCGCATCATCCAGGCGAGTTGCCGACTGAACCGTGCGTAGCTCATCTCTTCGCCATGCACGTAGCAGAGATAGGGCAGTCCGCGGCGTCGCTTGAGCACTCGGGCGATCCACCCTTCGGGCAGGAGCCGGCCGCAGTGGAGTTGCTCGACGCCCTGTTGGCGAGCCACCTTTCGCACCGCGCCGAATGCCCGGCCGTAGTTCCAGAGTCCACGCAGGCTGAAAATTCCCCAGTCGGGCCAGCCGAGCGGAATTCGTTTAAGCCGCAGATCATGTGTGCGGTCGAACTCCTCCTGCCGCGGATCCTCACCCGCCACCACGACCACCTCATCGCGCGGCATCCGCCGGTAGATTTCCCTGAACCACCGACCGCTGCCGCCGGTTTTTGGGGGAAATATCTCGCTGATGAGCAACACCCTCAAACCGTACCTTCCGGCAAGACGTATCGGTACTGAGCCAACACACTGTCGACGTGTGCCTTCAAGCTGAATTTTTCTTCGCATCGCCTCCTGGCGGCGTGGCCCAACCGGCGTCGCAAGGTTGGATTAGTCAGCAGTTTTTCCAGCGCCAAAGCCAGCTCACTCGGGGCTTGCGGAGGCACGAGCAAGCCGGTCTCTTCGTGTACTACCATCTCCGGAATTCCACCCACCTTGCCGCCAATTACGGGCAGTGCCAGCGACATGGCTTCCAAGGTGGCGTTACCCAGCGGCTCGACGTGCGAGGGGACGGTGGCAATGTCCGAGGCGATCAACCAGCGGTCGACGTTGTTCTGAAAGCCGACGAAGCGTGCCGGGACATTCAACTCCGCACAGAGCGCTTCCATCTCGCGCCGGTAGGCCCCCTCGGCCGCCAGGTCATCGCCGATTATCAGCAGTTCGGCTTGCTCCTTTGGGGCGGGCGGCAAGAGCGACCACGCGCGAATCAGGTCGGCGACACCCTTGCGTTCGATGATTTGCCCGGCGAAGGTGACAATTGTTTTGTCCGGGGGCAGTTTCAACTCGCGTCGGGCCTGCCGCCGGTCCTCTTCGGCTGGCACCGGGGGCAGCGGCAGCCCGTCATGCACCACCGCCCGCCGGCTGGCTTCGAGCCTGGCCGAGGCGCCGGCCAACTGGTCCATCAGTGCCTGCGAGACGAACAGGTGCCGCTCGGCCCCGTACTTGTTCAGCCAGTCGATGGCCGGCCCGTCGAATGTCCATCGGTGATGACATATCCGGGGAATCCCCACACGCCGGGCGGCATCCGAGATGATCTGGGGAGTTGGCAAGTCGGTGCGGTGAACCAGGGCGGGTTGTGCCTGCCGGAGCAATCGGCCGATACGGCGTCGGCTGCGAAGGTAGTGCCACGGGTGCCACTTGCTGGTCATGGGCATCGGGGCGTACAAGCACCGGACGCCGGCGTCTCGGATGCAGTCGAATGCTTCGCCCCGCTCGCCCAACAGGACGACCACATTGTGCCCGGCCTGCCCGAGTCCCACGGCCAGCCGTTGGGCGGCCACCTCGGCTCCGCCCAGGAACGGTGCCCAACTAGCCAGGCAGATTTTCAATTTCCGATCGTGACGAGTCGAATGGGACATGGCGCTCCGTATTAAATCTCAAACTGTAAGCGGTCAGTGGAAAATGGGGACTGGCACTGGGGGGTTGAAAACTCGGTGCAGATATCGGCCGGAAGTGCGGGGAAAACCGTAGCCGCGAGGTGCCGGTCCCCTTTTTCCACGGTGCTCGGTATTCGCCGTCCGAAAAAGGGGACAGGCACCGTCGGCAAACCGAAAACTCTCGTGAAAACCAGCCCGTGACGGAGCCAGTCCCCATTTTCAGACTCCCCTCCTTACAGTTTGAGTACTGATCGATGACCGCCCATTCGCCGGCCGAAATAATCGCCCGTTTGGAATCGCTGCTGGAAGACAAGACCGTGTCGCAGGACTACGTCCGCCTGCGGATTGGCTTGTTGAGAGCGCAAGCCGATACGCTGGCGGCGCTGGCCGATGAGCCGTGCGCGGAAGCGGCGCAGCGCGATATCCGGCATGTCCCGATGCTTCGGCCGGAAGAGATTCGGTTTGATCGGGCGCTGGTCGAGCGGCTTTTCGAGGCCATTGCCGCGGTGAGTGAACGGTGCGGCAATGTTGGTGAAGAGGTTGCCCGTTTGCGATCGGCGATGCACGGCGACCCGGAGTTACTCGATCGGTTCCCGTATCGCACGGCGTTTGAGGACGAGATATACATGACGCTTCTGGGGGACCGTTTGGAGCTACCGGCCCAGTTGTTACTGTTTTGGGGCCGGTTGCTGGCCGCGCCGTTTGTAATCCACGCCGCCGGGCGGTTGCTGCCGCCGAAATTGCAGATTCTGGAAGGTGCCTTTGGAGGCGATTGTCCCGTCTGCGGCTCGCCGCCCGCGCTGGCCGGCCTGCGAAAGGACGATGGGAAGCGAATTCTGTATTGCTCGCTATGCGGATACGGCTGGCCGCTGGACCGCTTGGCCTGCCCATTCTGTGCCGACGGTGCTGAAGGCGGGCTGGAAAAATTGACGGTTAAAGGCGAACAGGCCCGTTGGATCGAAATCTGTCCCAAGTGCAAGCACTATTTGAAGACAATCGACTCCCGCCAACTGGCCGACCGGCAGGAAATCGTCCCGCTGGTCGAGGACGTGGTCGGTTTGTATTTCAACCTGTTGGCCGAAAAGGAGGGCTACGGCTGCATGCGGCCCTACACGGCCATGTGAGATAGTTCGGGAATTGAAACCCGCCAACCGAGTTGTAAAGCACCCGACCAGTGGTCGCGGTATTCCCGAGCAGCAAACCAACGTTCCGAAGACCCGCGACCACTGGTCGCGGCTTTACATTTCACGATTCCCGTGCGAAAATCGGCCTGTGAGGCGGCCTCGCCAGCCTCACCGTCCACCCCCCCTTCTTTCTTGGAGAACCCCAAGATGACTACTCGCGAACGTTGGATCGTCTATCCGCTGGTGTTCATGTCGCTGGGGATTGCGCTGCGCGACAAGGTTATTCCGCCGTCGGTCAGGGCGGTCGATCTCGTGGCTCCCAAAGTTCGCTGCAACCTGTTGGAAGTGGCCAATGTGCGGTGCCTCGGAAAGATGGAATGCGGAGTATTGGCCATCGCCGGGCCGAAAGGAAAGGAACGGATTAGAATGGGCGTGGCCTCGAACCGAGCCGGCCGGTTGGAGCTGTGCGGAGAGGACGGAAAGACAGTGGTGGTGCTGGGTGCCGATGGGGAAGGGAAATCGGGGATCGTCGAGACGCTCACCAGCGAGGGGTTCCCGTTGGTCCAACTCCGTGCGACCGAAGGGGGCGGAACGGTCTGGACGATCGACCGCGAAAAGAGAACCGCTCTTATTCTTGGACACTACCCGAAGGATTCGGGCCTGTTTGTGGAGATTCCCGGCCGCCGCATCCCGCTTACCATGCCCGTGCGGCGCAACGGTAAATCGCCCAACGTCCAACCGCCGAAAGGCCAAACACCCCCCCAACCGGCCACCCCCAAGAAAAAGGCTCTTCCGGCACTTCCAGCACTTCCGGGATCGTCATAATATGATCTTACCGATCAAGTTCAGCGCAAGATGGTAAGAACTTGTGAAACATTTGCTTTTGAGAGAGCCGCTTGCGGCTTCGCACCGCCACGCCATCAACACCAAAAGGGTGCGAAGCCGCAAGCGGCCTAATGATTCCGGCTCCGACCAAAATCCGGTTTGGTTGCGGCCGTAGGCCGCGTTAGCCCGTCTGTTTGGCGGTAATAGCGAATGTTCGTAATCCTTCGGTCATGCCAAATTATCCGATTATGGGAGAATGCGCATATTAAGAAAGGAAGGAAAGTTGGGGAGGCCGGGTGCCGATCCGTCTATATTGGGTATTTGGTACTTGCATGTTGGTTCTCGGTAACGTTTCCATTGGCAGATTGCGGGGGCATAAGCCATGAGTACCGCCGCGGAACTCCAGCGGAAAAACGCTCGGATGTTCCGGCAGCTTCGTCGCACGCACGAAGAGTTCGATCATTTTGTCCGCGCACTGTCGCATGACATGAGCGCCAACTTCATCCTGTTGGAAAGCTCCTTCTCGCGATTGAAACGGTTGCTCGGCGAATCAGCGTCGGCCGAACTGGACGAGCCCATCGCACACATAGAAGCCTGCCTGGTCGAGTCGAAGCAGTTCCTCGATGACTTGGTTTTGCTCGCCCGCACCGGCAGCGTGCAGATGGAGCCGGGACGCGTCGAAATGTCTGCCGTGCTGGACGAAGTAATCTTCGAGCAACACGAGCTGCTTGCCGGGCGGGGAATCGACATGGAAATCCAGCGACCACTGCCGATCGTCTGGTGCAACCGGCAACGGGTGAAGCAGATCATTACCAACCTGATCCGAAACGCGATTAAGCACGGCTGCGATCCAGATCATCCGAAAATCACTATCTCGTTGCCGGAGGATGCGACGTCCGACCGGCAGATGGTCGCGATCCGGGTACACGACAACGGGCCGGGTATCGATCCTCGGTT
>JAUWJC010000262.1 GCA_030607895.1 Pirellulales bacterium | reverse complement strand
GCTATCTGCCGGGGTGTCCGGTGGTTCTTCAGTAACTGCGGCATTCGGGCCGGCCCGGCCCTTGATCTCGGTTCGGGATAGTCTCCAGTCTGTTGCGCGTGGATAAAGCCAACCAAGCACGATCATGTCGCCGTCGATCGACTGTAAGTGGCGGACGGCCGGGCCGTCGGCAGCAAGATCGTACAACTCCGGCACGATCGTCAACTCGACATCCGCCCGAGCGGCCAACTCGGCCTCGACCGCCTCCTCCAACTCCCTTCGCGACGGATCGTCGGCCTGCCACTTAGAAAGTACAACCGCGATCTTATGGGCCATGGCAAACACCTCGACTGCTCTCGGCGGACTGGCACCCCGGCGCAGAATAGGCATTCCGCAAATGCCTGGCAAGGCCAAACCGGCTTCATCGGCGGGCGTGTTGGTTGACAATCGGCCCGAAACCCACTACAATCACTCCGACATGGCCACCATGAATGGGATGTGTATGGGTACTTTCCACACAAGCTGCAAGGTTGAGAACCACGTCGACCGGTCGAAGTCCATCCGGCTTCCAAAGCTCCTCGTGGACACGGGCAGTGAGTACACCTGGATCCCGGCAGCGAAGCTGGAGAAGATCGGAATAGACCGGGAAAAAAAGGATATTCATTTCGTCATGGCCAACGGTGAAGTCGTCACCCGCAACGTCGGTTTTGCCATTCTGCGGATCGGAAAGAGCTTCACGATCGATGAAGTCGTTTTTGCCGAGCCTGGCGATCTTCTGCTTCTTGGCGCTCGCACACTCGAGGGGCTCAACCTCACCGTCGATTCAGCCAAAAAGAAGCTCGTAGCAGCCGGTCCTCTTCCCGCCGCCTAATGCTCGGAACATCAGGATCTCCCGTCGTGATGCCCAGCCCGCCGACGGCTTGCAAGTCGTTGCAGCCACCGTGCTACTGCTGTTGTCCGCCGACCTGTCCTTTGAGCATCCGCTGGGCCAGCGGCCAGGTGGCTTCCAGGTGGGTGAGGTACTGCTCGGGGAAGAGGAGTTCGGTGGTCTGGCCGGCGATGTGCAGCAGCCAGCCGGTTTCGTACAGGTCGCTGTTTAGCAGGGTGGGATCGGACGGCACGGCGGGGTTTAGCTGGGTGAGTTTGCCGGCCATGGGGGCGAACAGGTCGGTGGTGGCTTTCGAGGCTTCGATGTACCCGATCTTCTGACGCCGTGCTAACCGGTCGCCCTGCCGGACCGACCACTGCACGTGACGCATGTCGCCCAACAGCCGCACGGCATAGGCCGACAGGCCAAACCGAAAACCGTCCTCGGTCGGCATAGCCCACATGTGGGTTTTCGTGTACTGCCGATCGGTTGGCAGGAAGGCGGGCGAGCGGCCCATCATGAAGATAAGTGGTTTGGCCATTTCTCACCGTTTGCCGAAGCAGTACAAATCGCCGTCGTCGGTACCGATAACCAGCCGGCCGGCGGCCACGGCGGGTGAGGCCAACAGCGATCCGCCCGCCTCGAATCGCCATAACTCTTCGCCGGTTGTTATGTCCAACGCATACAACCGCCCGTCGGCCGCACCGACAAACACGCGCCGGCCGACAATCACCGGCGAGCTGTCTACCCGGCCTTTCGTGGTGAACGTCCAAAGCGGCCGGCCGGTTTTCGCGTGGAAGGCATGAACGAGTTTGTCGCGGGAGCCCACAACCACAACTTGCTCTCCGACGGCGGCCGAAGACCGGAACGGAAACGCCCGTTTGGGACTCTCGTATCGCCAAACGACCTTGGCCTGCTTCCAATCGATGGCGAAGAAGGTGTTTCCTTCGGTGCCGACGAAGACCAATTGGCCCAACACGGCGGGCGTGGAGCCGGTGGGCGCTTCCAGATCGATGCCGGCCACCGGCTTGCCTCGAAGCAGATCGATCACGTGGAGCCGGCCGTCGCAGCCGGCCACGAAGGCCCGATCGCCCGTGACGGTTGGGAAGCAGCGAATCTGATCCTCGCTCTCGTATTTCCAAACCACTTCGCCCGAGTCGCACTCGAGACAATACAGAACCGCGTCCTGCGAGCCGAACAGCACGTTGTCCCGATGGAAGTTCGCGCTGGAGTTAATTTCCGCTTCGCTCTGGAATTGCCACTTCTGCTTACCCCGCTGGGCATCGATGCAGTAGAACCGGCCGTCGCTGTCTCCGATGTAGACGTGGCCCTGCCGAACGGCGGCCGAGCCGATGAACCCCAACTCGGTGGCAAACTCCCATCGCTTCTTTCCGCTGGCCAGATCCAGCGCATAGAGCTTGCCGTCCAGGCAGCCGACGAACACCATGCCCTGGGAAATCGCGGCCGTCGACTCGAACCCACCCTCGCTGGTTGAAAAGGTCCAGAGCAGTTCGAGCTTCTCCGGCAGATTCGATCGGGCGACGCCGCTTGCCCGGCAGTCGCCGCGGAACAACGGCCAGGAATCGTCCGCGTCAGGCGCGTCATTCGCGTTTGGCGTAGCCGGTCGAGCCGCGTTGACTTTGCTCTCGGTCGCCGGTTGCTTGGCCAGTGGGCGGTCGGCCGTTTCGACGTCTCGCCGGCAGCCGGCCAAGGGCACCAAGCCCAACGCAACACCCAGCACCCAAGCCAGTCCGCCATGGAAACGAGAAAATGACGTTGCGCGTTCGAACATAACCCACTCGGATGTCCGCCTTCCGCCTTCCCCCTTCCGCCTTTCGTCAGGGCGCGTTTGGCGTGTTCGTCGGACTGGTGGTGCTGCTTAGTTGCGCCAGCACTTGCAGGACACCGTTTAGGTGGGCAAGCCGCGGCCCGTAGCGATCGACAAACTCGTTCAGCATGAACTCGCCGTCCAACAGCGCGTCGAAGTTCTCGCCGATTTCCTCGGTCAGGCTTGCGAGGAATTCGGTCTGAACCTTGCCGAGCGATTCGGCCGCCTTGCGGCAACTGTTGGCCAGGATTGGGTTGGCCTGTTTCCACTGCCCCAGTTCGGTCGCCCGCTGACGCTGAGTGGCACCGAGTTGACCGACCAACTCTTCAAGCAACTCGTTCTGACGGTCCTGTGCGGCGAGGATATCACGGAGCAACCGGATTTGTTCGCCGTTGGTGTTTCCGGCGCCGGCCGGCTTCGAGGCATAAGAATCGTGCGAGACGTCAATCTGGCTGTACATCGACGGTCGCGGTTGTCGTTCTTGACTCATGGAGCATTTCCCTTTCCAACATTCAGTATAAACTGAACCCTGCCCGCAAGTCGAGTGGCTGCCTTGAAATTCTTGTTACCGGCGTTTGCGAGGCGGGCGATTAGCTTGGCAGTTTGGCAATTCCGGGGCCTTTTTTGCTGGCAGCCAGGCACAATTCGGCCGGCCAGAGCTAAAGTCTTCATGCGGCCCCACCCGATCCACCTCCAGGCTATCGGGGGGAGTCTTTTTGATTCTGGGTATCGCAAGAAGTCTACGAAGGCTAGGTAGGTCAGGTAATTCTAATGCGAGCCGACAATGCTAAGTCCAAGCCTGCCTTGGGCTTTCTGACCGTGGTCGAGCACGAGCAGCACGGCCTGTTTGGGGGTTACCTGGTGCTGAACATGGCAGGCCGGCCCCTGGAATTCCACTGCACGGCCCCGATCAAGCCGAATCGGGCACAGGAGATTCTCTTTGGGCCAACGCTCCAGAGCTACCTGTTCGGCGAGCAGATCGGGCTGGCGCTTCTGGACAAGGCAACCACCGATCCGCTGGTAGTATGCACCGATTGCCCGGCGGCCCTGGCGGTTCGAAGCTTCGTGCGTGTGCCGGTGGCGCTGGTGCTGGCCAGACCAAGCCCGCAACCTGACGAAACACAGACAGACAACCAGCCCGAGGCTTCCCCCAAGACTTCCGAGAAGCAACGGAAGAGAATCTGGCGGCTGGACGCGGCCCACTCGGCCGGTCCGCGCGTAACGGAGTTTCAATTGGGTCCCAATCGGCTGGCGGTGCCGGTTTCCAACGCCGACGACCGGGAGTTGATAGCCGAACGGTTGCGTGAAGTATCCGATTCGTTCGACCTGATCGAGCCGTTCGGCCGCATTCGCGAAGCCATCGACGAAGCCCGGCGTGGAGGGCAATAAACGCCATGTCTTGTGGCTTCGAACCGCTCGGTGAAGGAAGCGGCTTTGGTTGGTATCCGCCGAGCGCACCCGACGTATCAAGTATCGACTTGTCGTTTGGGGTATCGGCGTTGGCAACCGGTTATGAGAAGGTGCTTGCCGAGTCGGCTCCGATCGAGGTTCGGAGCATTCCGTTGAAGGTGGCGCGTCCCCGCCCGATCTCGGTGCGGATCGGCCGTCAGCCGGTTTGCGTGCGGAGTTTCGCCTTTCCGCAGCCGGCAGACGACCGGGAAAGCCCGGCGGAAGCGGACCGCAAGCAACGGGGAGGTTGCCGTCTCCTGGCAACCATGCCGAGCAGTTCGACCCGAATCAGACCGCCACGCGACGTGATCAAGCTGGAGGACCGGCTTCATTATCTCTTGCAGCCTTCGCTGGAAGTGCTCTTGGCCCAACGGTCGCTAGAATTCCCCTTTCGGCCGTTCCCATTTCAGTTGGAAGGTGTTGCTTTCCTTTATCCGCGTCATGCGGCCGTTCTGGCCGACGAGATGGGCCTGGGTAAAACCATGCAGGCGATCACGGCCGTGCGGCTGCTGTTGCGCTCCGGCGAGTTGCAGCGCGTGTTGTTTGTTTGCCCCAAGCCGCTGGTATCGAACTGGCAGCGCGAGTTCGCTGTTTGGGCGCCCGAGATACCCGTGCTCATAATCGAGGGCGATCAGGCCAGGCGATGTTGGCAGTGGCAGTTGCCTGACGTACCGGTGAAAATCGCCAACTACGAACTGTTGCACCGCGACCGCGAGTTGTTCGAGCCGAAAAAGGGACCAGGTTTAATTTGTGCGAAGCACCCTCCGGGCCGTTCCGGCAAATTAAACCTGGTCCCTTTTTCGGCCAAACCGATCGATTTCGACCTGGTGGTGCTGGACGAATCGCAACGGATCAAGAACCCCTCAAGTGCCACCAACCAAGCCGCCAGGGCGATCGGGCGGCGTCGCAATTGGGCACTGACCGGCACGCCGGTGGAAAACAGCGCGGAGGACCTGGTCGGCATATTTGAGTTTCTTGCACCGGGCTTTATTTCACCGGAGATGAAGCCGCGCCGGATGGGCCGCACCGTGAGCGATTATGTCCTCCGTCGGACAAAAGACCAGGTACTAACCGATCTGCCGCCCAAGCTGTTCCGCGACGCCGACTTGGACCTGACGCCCGAGCAGCGCGAAACCTACCAGGTCGCCGAGGAGGAGGGCGTGTTGCGGCTTGCCGAGATGAGCCAGTCGGCCACGATCCAGCACGTCTTCGAACTCGTGCTCAGGCTCAAGCAGATATGCAATTTCGATCCGGTGACCGGGGCAAGCTCGAAGCTCGAACGCCTCGAAGCCGACGTGGAAGAACTGGCAACCAGCGGCCGCAAGGCGATCCTCTTCAGCCAATGGGTCCAAACACTCAAGCAGCTCAGCCGAAAGCTGGCGGCCTTCGGGCCGTTGGAGTATCACGGCCAAATTCCACAACGCCGGCGCGACGCGGTTATCGGCCAATTTCGCGACGACCCGAACAGCCACCTGTTGCTGATGAGTTACGGGGCGGGCGGCGTGGGGCTGAATTTGCAATTTGCCAGCTATGTCTTTCTCTTCGACCGCTGGTGGAACCCGGCCGTCGAGGATCAGGCGATCAATCGGGCACATCGTATCGGCGTCGCCGGGCCCGTCACCGTAACCCGGTTCCTCATGCTCGATACGATCGAAGAGCGCATCGACCGTATCTTGCAGGAGAAGCGAGAGCTGTTCGACATGATTTTCTCGGGCACCCAGGCCCACCACAAATTGGGACTCACCGGCGACGAGTTGTTCGGCCTGTTCGACCTAAGATACCCGGCCGGTCCGATCGACCTGGCCGCGTAGATGCGCGTATGTGTTTGGCACGGCGACACCCGTCTAAAAAGCCGCGACCGGTGGTCGCGGTCTGGCGGAAGATCGGCACGCAAAGAAGCAAGGGCGGGCGAGTCGCCCATGGCACCCGGCGTTGGTGCCGCTGCTAAACGCGACCACCGGTCGCGGTTTTGTATTTGACGGTATGGCTCATCCGAAAAGTTCTGCAACATCAAACTTGGCTATCAGCTTTCAGCTATCAGCTATCAGCCGCTGAAAACAGCGCTTTTTTGCGGGGTTTCGGGCTGATAGCTGACCGCTGATAGCTG
>JAUWJC010000083.1 GCA_030607895.1 Pirellulales bacterium | reverse complement strand
CCCGCCACCAGTGGGCGCGGCTTTACAACGCTACCGCGACCACTGGGCGCGGCTTTACAACGCTGATGCGACGGTCGGCTCGGCGGTTGATTCCAGAATGCTGTCGATCACGTCGTCGGCCCGGACGTTTTCGGCTTGCCCCTCGAAGTTCATTATTAGCCGATGTCGCAAGGCCGCGTGGCAAGCGATTCGCAAGTCGGCACATGAGACCTGGTCCCGGCCGTCGAGAATCGCGAGAATCTTGGCCGCAACAACCAACGCCTGCGCGCCGCGGGGACTGGCCCCGTAACGCACGTACCGCCGAACCGGCTCAGGCGCCTGCTCGTGCTCCGAATGCGTGGCCGCCACCAACGCAACGGCCCAACGGCGAATCCCGTCGGCAATTGCGACCTCTCGGGCGAACTGGCACATCTCGACGATCTGATCGGCGTCGGCCGCCGGCCGCACCTTCTCCCGCGACGCCCCGGTCGTTCGCTCCAGTATCTCTTCCATCTGCCGACAGTCTGGCGCAGCGACCAGCAGCTTGAAGAAGAACCGGTCGATCTGGGCCTCCGGCAGCGGATACGTGCCCTCCATTTCCAGCGGGTTTTGCGTAGCCAGAACGAAATACGGCCGCGGCAAACTGAACGTCTCGGTCGAGACGGTGATCGACTGCTCGTCCATCGCCTCCAGTAAGGCCGACTGCGTCTTGGGCGTCGTCCG
Organism: Pirellulales bacterium; assembly: GCA_030607895.1. Lineage (GTDB taxonomy): Bacteria > Planctomycetota > Planctomycetia > Pirellulales > Thermoguttaceae > JAUWJC01. The sequence continues at coordinate 10,654 of JAUWJC010000083.1, read as the reverse complement.
ATTGATCTGGTCGGCAAGCACGATATTGGCAAACAGCGGCCCCTTCTGGAACTCGAACGTCCGGCGGCCCTGCGGCGTCTCCATTACCACGTAGGTGCCAATCACGTCGGCCGGCATCAGGTCGGGTGTACACTGAATGCGTTGAAAGGACAGGTCGAGCGCCCCGGCCAACGTTCGCCCCAACAGGGTCTTGCCCATGCCGGGCAGCCCTTCCAGCAAGACGTGGCCCCCGCCAATCAAGGCCACAAGCAGCAACTCGACAACGTCCTCCTGACCCACGATCACCTTGCCGATCTCGCGGCGCAGTGCGTCGAAATCAGCCCGAAACTGCTCGAACTGTTGTTCCGTCCGATTGTCCGTACTCATCGATCACGTTCCTTATATTCTCAAACTGTAAGCGGTCAGTGGAAGGTCCGAAAAAGGGGACCGGCACCGTCGGCAAACCGAAAACTCTCGTGAAAACCCGCCCGTGACGGAGCCAGTCCCCATTTTCGGACTCCCCTACTTACAGTTTGAGTTTTATTGCTTAGGGCGCTTGAAGACTATGTAGCTTGCCGAATAGGCCACAAGCCCTTGCGTGGTCATCATGCGGTCTTGCTGAAACCGGCAAACGGGCCCAACGTAGGTCCACCCGTCGGATGCAAGTTGCCCGTTCAGATAGTCGGCAAATTGCTTCGCCGTCCGCTCCACGTCGTTTTTTGTATCCATGCGGAAGTAGCAGACTCTGTACTCCCACTCGACCGGCTCCGGCTTTGCCGCGGCCGCACAAGCGACCAGGACGGCAAACCCCGTCACGACCAACGTCCACAACTTCCACTGATGACGTCGAAACGCAATCCGAAATCGTCTCATGGCGGTTTCCTCCATGCGGTTAATAACTCAAACTGTAAGCGGTCAGTGGAAAATGGGGACTGGCACTGGGGTGTTGAAAACTCGGTGCCGATATCGGCCTGAATTGCGGGGAAAACCGTAGCCGCGAGGTGCCTGTCCCCTTTTTCCACGGTGCTCGGTATTACCCATCCGAAAAAGGGGCCCGTCCGAAAAAGGGGACAGGCACCGTCGGCAAACCGAAAACTCCCGAAAAAACCAGCCCGTGACGGAGCCAGTCCCCATTTTCGGACTCCCCTCCTTACAGTTTGAGTTGATAACTGTAAAGCCGCGACCAGTGGTCGCGGTTCTCTGGTCGTTGGGCCGCCGGGCGGGAATACCGCGACCACTGGTCGCGGCTTTACAGGCCATTCACGATGGTGACCCATTGTATGTAACGCTATCGCCTGCCACAATATGGGCACTCTGACGTGTGGCCGCGGTGCGACTGGACCGACTCATGCTCGCCAAGCTCCAAACCTTTTCGCTGTTGGGAATCGACGCCTTGCCGGTCGAGGTCGAGGTGGACGTCTCGCCCGCCGGGCTGCCCAAGACGGTGCTGGTGGGGTTGCCGGAAGCGGCGGTCAAGGAGAGCACGCATCGGGTGGAACGGGCGATCGTCAACTCCGGCTTCCAGCGGCCGCAGAACAGGATCGTAATCAACTTGGCGCCGGCCGAGCTTCCAAAACAGGCCGCCTCGTTCGATTTGCCCATCACGCTGGGTATCCTTGCCGGCAGCGGGCAGTTCCAGTCGGAAATGCTCGATTCTCACGCCGTCATCGGCGAATTGGCCCTGGACGGCTCCACCCGACCGACCAAGGGCGCGCTGTCGATTGCCCTTGCCGCCGCCAAGGAAAATGGGCTCCGAGGGCTAATCGTGCCCAGCCAAAGTGCGGCCGAAGCGGCCGTGGTGGAAGACATCGAGGTAATACCAGTAGCCAGCCTGACACAGGCCGTGGGGTTCCTCGGTGGGCAAATCGAAATCGAGCCCACACCCTCGCGGCTGGACGACTTGTTCCGGGAGCTTTCCGTCTACGAGATCGATTTCTCGGACGTTCGGGGTCAAGAGACGGCCAAACGGGCGTTGGCCGTCGCCGCGGCGGGCGGGCACAACATCCTGATGATCGGCCCACCCGGCTCCGGCAAGACGATGTTGGCCAAACGCATGCCCACGATCCTGCCCGATCTGAGTGCCGAAGAATCGATCGAGACGACGCGAATCTACAGTGCGGTGGGTCGGCTGAAGCCGGGCCGGCCGCTTCTGGCCGTTCGGCCGTTCCGCTCGCCGCACCATACGATCAGCGACGCCGGCCTGGTCGGAGGTGGATCGACACCTTCGCCCGGCGAGATCAGCCTGGCCCACAACGGCGTGCTCTTCCTCGACGAACTGCCCGAGTTCAACCGCCGCACGCTCGAGGTCCTCCGTCAACCGTTGGAGGACGGGACGGTGACGATCTCGCGTGCCCTTTCCAGCACGACATTTCCGGCCAACTTCATGCTGATTGCGGCCTTGAACCCTTGCCCTTGCGGCTACCGGGGCGATCCGCGACACAGTTGTCACTGCTCGGTACCCCAGGTCGAGCGGTACATGTCCAGAATCAGCGGCCCGTTGCTTGACCGGATCGACATCCACATCGAGGTGCCTGCCGTGGCGTTTCGCGAGCTATCGGGTGAGGCGGCCGGCACGTCGAGCGAACAGATGCGCTGCTGGGTGGTTGCCGCGCGCAAGGTGCAATCCGAACGGCTCCAGGGCACAACCGCCCGATACAATGCCCAAATGACACACCGCCAAACCCGGCATTTCTGCCGCCTGGACGAAGAGGGGCGGAACCTGCTGAAGGCGTCGATGGACGAGTTGGGCCTTTCCGCCCGGGCGCACGACAAAATCCTCCGCGTCGCCCGGACCATCGCCGACCTCGACTCGAGCGAGACCATCCAGCCGATGCACCTGAACGAGGCCGTCAACTACCGCATGCTCGACCGGCACCTTTGGACGTAACGCGAGGGTTGATTGCGCACCCGGCCTCAGAGGGGGTATGAAAAAGAATCCGTGGCGGCGTGGCGGCCCAAGAGTAGGTACTGTATTGACTTGTGAGTGTATATTATCATACAGGAATGCTTCAACTTCCGATGTATCTTATACTCAACGCGGTCAAGAATTGAGGTTTTCGGATTGAGTTGTCAGTTGTCAGTAGTCAGTCTGAAGACTTGCCAGAGCCGTTGTTTCCAAGCTCTGACAACTGATAACTGACAACTGATAGCTTCGTCACAAAACCGCATTTATTGACCGCGAGCAGTATAGTAGACTAAAATTGGCATTCGAGTAGAGTCCCATTCATGGCAAGCTTTTCGGCACTTCTGCTCGGGAGGCCCTCGCTCATTGAGGGCGTTTCTCGCATCTTTGACTTCGCGGGGGCGTTGAACAAGTACAACACCACTGCAATGGACGTGGATGCTGATCGCCGCGCGATCATGGCGGATTGGCGGGCCATCGGCCGCGATATCGAGAGTGCGATGCAAGCATCGCAAGCTAAGTTCGAGGCCTTGCAAGCGTCGCAAGCTAAGTTCGAGGCCCAACATGCGTTGGAGGCCCTGCAAGGGTCGAAAGCTGGGTTGCAAGCCCTGCGAGCTGAGTTGCAGTCTGAGTTGAAGGCGAATGAACGCTCTGTCGAGTTGATCAAGGGAGTTCTTAATAGCGTTGGGCGGCTGGAGGAGAAAAAGCAGAAATTATCTGGAGCATTGTGACCTGCCGTGGACGAACACCTGCCAACTAATACTGATTCAGACACGCCGATTGAACCCGAACCCACGAATGAAAGTGAAGAGCGTGAACTCGTTTTACGCTACGTCCTCGCACGCTATTCGGGCCCCATTCCCCCGCCAGACCTTCTTAGAGAATATGATGAGTTGATCCCAGGGGCCGCGGAACGCATTCTGGCACAGGCAGAGAAGCAGACTGAACACCGCATTTGCCTGGAAAAGACGATTGTGGAATCTGACGTCCGCCGTTCGCGGGTGGGATTATGGTGCGGATTTATTCTTGCTTTGACAACCATTATCGGCGGATGCATACTCGTCGGACTGGGCCATGATGGCGCTGGGGCGACTATTGCAACTGGAACGGTGGTTGCCCTGGCGAGTGTTTTCGTTTACGGAACCGCTCAGCGTCGACGCGAGTTCCAAGAAAAGGCTCTTCAAGTACGGCCGCCCGACGCTCCGGAATAACATTCTGGCAGTCGACGGCGCCGGAAGTGGCAACACTTCTGGCACACTCGCCGACCTCGACTCGAGCGAAGCCGTCAACTACCGCATGCTCGACCGGTACCTTTGGACGTAACGCGTGTAAGTCCGAATTTACCTTGTCGCCCCCCGGTGGCGGGTTCATCCCGGGGTTAGGCACGCTGTGTCAACGGGTCAATACGGCCGTGGCTTGGACTGGCAGCATGGAAATGGTACGATAATGTGATTGTTGGGGCCGGCAGGACCGTGCCCTATTGCCGTTTGCTGTTGGAGAGGAGTATGACCAAGAAAGAAGAAGCCCTCGAGGTCGAGGGCGTGGTGACCGAGGCACTGGCCAATACGCGATTCCGCGTCCAGTTGGACACCGGCCACAAAATCATCGCCCACGTGGCTGGGAAGATGCGGAAGCACTTCATCCGAATCGTGCCGGGCGACAAGGTCCGCGTCGAGCTGTCACCCTACGATTTGACCAAAGGCCGAATTACCTACCGGGAGCGGTAGTCCTGAAGGGAAAAGAGGGGAAAAGGGAAAAGGAGGAAAAAGGAAAAGGACTCCCGACCCTCTTTTTTCTTTTCCCCCTTTCCCCTCCTTTCCCCTTTTTCCTTTGGATTTCTAATCGTGGATTTCCAATATCCGGCTTGCCAGAGCGAATTACCCGCTGAATACCGCATCCGGTTGAGAACCGCGATTCTGTCTCCATACGGCAGGCCAGTGGTGCAATTCCCGATAGGGTAGCGGGGGGGACTGTGAACATTGGTCAGCGTACAGTAGACTCTGATATGTCTTCGATGTCATCAGCAAAAAGCCGCGACCGGTGGTCGCGGACGGCGAGTCGGGAGGGCCGCGTATTTGTTTCCCCGGGCGCGACCAGCGGTTGCGGCTTTATGGGCAACAAGTGCGAACAAAACAGTAAGAGTCAGTACCCAATTCACCCTGCTCAAAAGGAGAACGGACCGTGAGAAAGACCCTGTTGTCGGCGTTGGCCGTGGCTGTGTTGCTGGCAGCGTCGACCGTCCAAGCGGCGCAAGACACCTCGCCCGGAAACCTGAAGCCCGTGGTTATCATTTCCTTCTCGGGCTACGACGAGTTGTTCGCGGATATCGGGCTCATCGGCAAGCTGTCTGACAACCCCGACATGGCCAAGGGGTTGGAAATGATGCTCAAGATGATGACCCAAGGCAAAGGATTGGCCGGATTGGACACCAAGCGACCCTGGGGGGCCGTGGTCGAGACCGACGGCGAGAAGTTCCCCATCCACGGGTTCGTGCCGGTAACCGATCTGAAGCAACTGATCGAGGTGCTCAAGGGGCTGAACGTCGAAGCCAAGGAGGCTGTCGACGGGGTGTACGAGGTTGATGCCAAAGCCCGACCCGTATACGTCAAGCAAAAAGGCGATTGGGCCTTCATCTGTGCAAGTCCCGAAGCCCTGGCCAAAATGCCGGACGATCCGGTCAAGGCACTCGGTGGATTGAACGAGAAGTACGACCTGGCCGTCCGCGCCTCGGTGCAAAACGTTCCCCCGCCCATCCGGCAGATGATTACCGCCCAAATTCAGATTGGGGCCGCCGCGGGCATGGAGCAGTTGGCGGGCGAAACCGACGAGCAATACGCCGTCCGCACCAAGCTCGCCAAGCAAGCGATCGAACAGGCTATTGCCGCGATTAACGACCTGGACACGGTGCTTCTGGGTTTCTCCATCGACAACAAAGGCTCGAAGGCCTTCCTCGATATCGAGGTTACTGCCGTCGAAGGCTCCAAAACCGCCAAAGACATGGCCGCGGCAGCCGCCGAGTCAAAGACAAACATGGCCGGGTTCTTCATGCCCGAGGCCGCCCTGACGGGCAATTGGGCCGGCAAGCTGTCCGAGACCGACATCACCCAAGCGAAGAGCACTATCGCCTCCGTCCGCCAGAAGGCCATTGCCGAGTTGGAGAACCAAGGGCTCGCTGAAGCAGAGGTCGACCTGGCGAAGCAACTGCTCGGCGACATCATGGACGTGGTCGACAAAACGGTTGAAAGCGGAAAGGTCGACGGCGCCGCGGCGGTGCTGCTCGATTCCGACGCCCTGACACTGCTGGTCGGCGGTCATCTGGTCGAAGGGGCCAAGCTGGAAAAGGTCCTCAAGCAATTGGCCGACTTGGCCACAAAGGAAGATCCCGAAATCGCCAAGCTGGTGAAGCTCGATGCCGAAAAGCACCAGGGCGTCAATCTGCACGCCATTTCCATTCCCATTCCCGACGAAACCGAGGACCGCGACAAGGTAGTCAAACTGGTCGGCGAAAACTTGGACGTGGTTATCGGGATATCCGAGACCGGGTTGTATCTGGCGGCAGGCCGCGATGCCATGGCTAAGCTCAAAGGGGCGATCGACAAGTCCAAGGCCGAAGCCGGCAAAGAGATTCCCCCGATGCACGTCTCCCTGGCCGTAACCCCCATCGCCAAATTCGTCGCCGAGTTCGGCGAGGACGAAGCCAAACCGGTCGCCGAGATGATCGTTGCCGCGTTGGAGAAGTCCGCCGGAAAGGACCACGTTACGCTAACCAGCAATCCGATCGAGCGGGGAATGAAGGTCCATCTCGAACTCGAGCAGGGTATTCTGAAGTTGCTCGGCTCGTTGGGCCAAATGGCCGCACCCGGAATGACCCCGGGCGCAATGCCACCCGGTGGACCAGCCAAACGCTGAGCCGGGCGACTCGGATCGTCTAAAAATCGTTTAGCCGCCGCGTCCACGCGGCGCAATTCCCCGGCGTGGCCGCCGGGGCTAAGCAATATGGCCTTTCGCACCTCGCGTACCGAAATCGCCACGGTCCCGGTGGCCGAGCTTGCCCGGCTCTTCGGCACGCCCACGTTCGTCTACGATGCGGCCAAGATAGTCCAGCGGCTCGACGGCCTGTCCGTCTTCGACCACGTCCGCTACGCGCAGAAGGCCTGCTCGAATCTGGCAATCGTGGACCTGGTCCGCCGCCACGGAGCACTGGTCGACGCGGTCAGCGCGGACGAGATTCGCCGCGCGCTTGCCGCCGGATATTCGGTCGAAGGGACCCCGCCGCCGATCGTCTACACGGCCGATATCTTCGACGCCGACGCGCTTGAACTGGTCGTCGAGAAGGGCGTCCACGTCAACTGCGGCTCGGCCGACATGATCGACCAATACGGCAGCCGAATGCCCGGCCGGGAAATCACGCTTCGGATCAACCCGGGCTTCGGACACGGTCACAGCCAAAAGACGAACACGGGCGGGCCGCAGTCGAAACACGGTATCTGGCACGAGCAACTCGCCGATGCCCTCGCACGTGCCGAGCGACACGACTTGACCGTCACCGGGCTGCACATGCACATCGGCTCGGGAGCCGACATGGAGCATCTTTCGCAAGTATGCGCGGCGATGGAGAAGGCAGCCTTGGAAGCCGGCGATACGATCCGCTCGATAAGCGCCGGCGGCGGGCTGCCCGTACCGTATCGTGAGGGCGAATCCCGTGTGGATCTGGACGCCTACTACGCCCTTTGGGATGCCACCCGAAAGCGGCTGGAAGACCGGTTCGACCACGATGTCCGCCTTGAGATCGAGCCGGGCCGCTATGTCGTGGCCGAAAGCGGCTACCTGGTGACCGAGATTCGGGCGGTTAAGCAGCAGGGCACGAACACGTTCTATCTGGTCGATGCCGGTTTCAACAACCTCGCCCGACCGATTCTTTACGGGGCGTATCACCACGTCTCGATCGTCCCTTCCGACGGCCGCATGGACCGGCCCGAGCAGGATGTGATTCTGGGCGGGCCGCTGTGCGAGTCGGGCGATATCTTCACCCAGGAACAAGGCGGGTTCGTCGCCACCCGACGACTTCCTTCCGCCTCGGTCGGCGAGTTGCTGGTTATCGAGTGCGCCGGGGCGTACGGCTTCGTGATGGGCTCGAACTACAACTCGAAACCCCTAGCCGCCGAAGTCCTCATCCAAAACGGCCGGCCGCACCTCATCCGCCGCCGCCAAACCTTCCACGCCCTCGTCCGCGGCGAGTCGATCCCCTCAATACCTGAAGAGGGTTAGGGACCAGGGGTCAGGGGTCAGGGGGTCAACTTGGGCTCGTCAGTGGAGATTCATTACGAACCGCGGAGACGATCTGCGATACGGCGTTTTCAAGGCGGAGAAACGACCTCATGGGTCGATCTCGAATCAATCCTAAGTCGACGATTTCTGTTAGGAACACCTGATCCTTCACCTGATTATAGCCTGATGCCATCACCTTCCGGAGCCAACGTTTTGCGTCACGTGGCGCCGACTCGAGATCCCCGTCGGGTGGCGTAATTTCCGGGTTGACGCCCCACCGCCCATCCTTAAGGGGCTTGCCGGCAAGGGACTCTACGCCGGCAATCAACCACGACTCGTATTCTTGGCAAGCGAACACCGTTGCGACAGAGAACAACTCCCCGCCCCTGGCATGAGTCGCCTCTCGGGCCAACTTCCGAGCGACGTTCGCGGCACAGAACACTTCCCCTTGAATTCGCGGACTGTCACCGTCCAAAACAAGCAATACAGCGCCAGCGTCGCCGCGTTTTGCCGCGGCGCCCAACCAGCGAATCCAGTTCCTGTAATCGTTCTTAATCAGCTTACCAACGCTCTTGACGACAAACGGATTGGAATCCAGGTACACATAATCCCAAGCTTGCATCTGCGTAAGCAGGCGTTTCACGAGAACGGGCATGGCCAACGCGTCACCCTCTCCTTCTACGAACAACACGATGCGTTTCATGCGTTGGCCGACTCCGGTTCTTCTATGCGGGCAGGATCAACGGTGAGCAGTTCTCCGGGTTCCAATAGTTGTTCTTCAATTGCCTCCTTTTGCTCATGAGACACCTTTCCTATTCGCGTTTGAAATCCGTCAAGGGCGACGACCCGGATTTCGTCCGCCGTGAAATGGTCCAGGAGCTTCGGACTATGAGTTGTCAAGATCACTTGGCCACGACCGGCCGCCGGAGCAGACTTGAACTCTTCCGCCAACAAGGCGAGCGCACCGGGGTATATTCCGTTCTCCGGCTCCTCGAAGATGAGGGTTTGCTTAGATGGCAGTTGATAGAGCGCCAGAAGGTGTGCATAGAACCGCCGAAAACCGCCTGATTCCTGCGCCAGCGAGAGTGAAAGCGTCTTCTGGCCGAGTTTGTGTCCAACTACGACTTCCTTCGGGCTCTGAATGGAATCCAACTCGACCGCTGAGATCGTTGGATTGACCCGCTGGAGTGTTGCAACGATACTTCTTCGCAGGTTCAGGTCCTGCAGGTTGATTACGATTTCCTTGAGCGTTTCCAAGTAATTGGCGGCGTCGTCTTGCAGCCCAGAAATCCGTTTGGTGTTGCCCTGATTCCCTGCGAGAACGGTTCCCGGAAAATCGTAACATCCGATTCCAGAGGTTAACGCAGTGTAGGCAATAACAACCTCTGAAATTGAAGGGATTCGTGCAATGACTGGCACACCGGGGGGCGGCACCGAGACCAACTGCGGCTCAACTTCCCAAGCTCCACGGACCTGTCGAAACAAGCACGCTGGGCCTAATATCAGCGATTCCTCTAATACCGGGTGTTGCGGTCCGTGCTCACTCAAAACGACACGATATTCGAAGCGTGCGTCGATTCCCTTTACGTCAAATACCACTTCGAATGCCATTTGGCATTTCTGCCGAGTTGCCGGAATGAGCTGGCCCCAGTTACCAAATTCCTGAAGTACGCTTTGCCCGAAACACAGATAGTTGCGGAGGAAACGCAGTGCGGTGACGAAATTGGTCTTTCCTGTGCCGCTGCGCCCCACTAACACCGTGATTGGGCCGAACTCGACAGACGTGTTTTCCAGGCTCTTGAAGTTCTCAACCGTGAATCGGTGTAACATGGTAATTCTCGACTAAAGGCACTGGTGAGACGTATCCAGAGACATCGAACCCCGTTTACCCTACCACTGATTGGTCGCAGAGACAACACCACGTGCCAATTGACTCTCTCAACTCACCGCCCCAGCAGGTTGACTGCGCGGACCGTGCGGGTGCGCTCTTCGATCTCCGGTGGTAGATGGCCTTTGAACCAGGCCTTGGCGCGATAGGTGAATTCGTTGCCGTGGGGGAGGACAGGATTCTGGGGGATTCCGGGGACACGAGCCGATATTGGCATACTGGTGAAGATTCAGTGGATTCCCGGCATGGCTAGATTAGCGAGATTGGTCGTTCCGGGTCTGCCGCATCACTAACGCAGCGTGGGAACCGTCGGCAGCAGACGTTTTTTCACGACGAGGACTATGCGGCCTACGTGGAACTGATGGCCAATTCCGGGGCTTGACAACCGGGCGGCGGTTTGGTACATTTGTTCACCATGGTGTGTTGCGCCGTGACGCGGCGTTGCTCTTTCTCAATTCGAAGACCCCTTGCGTCCTGGCCTGGATTTCTCACCACAGAGGACACGGAGGCCACAGAGGTTCTTGATATACTCGACGTGGCCATAGATTGCGGGTTTGTGACGCAGGGTTTGTGACGCAGTGGTTAGTAGTCAGTTATCAGTAGTCAGTTATCAGTTG
>JAUWJC010000375.1 GCA_030607895.1 Pirellulales bacterium | reverse complement strand
TCACCACCGGTTTGTCGAAAAAACTTACTGACTGCTGCCAAACAGACTGTATAATCACGACTGGGCCTCTCTTGGGTTGAAGAGTTGTTTACCTCATTACCTCAACAACTTAGATACCCAAGAGGGGTCAAGAATTCCCGAAATTATGAAAAAATCCGGGAATCACTGAATTACGTAGTGCCTCCGAGGGGAGAGTTCCCAGGTCCCGCAAATACAGACCGTTTCGTCGTCACAGCCGGTCCCCATGAATAATCCGGGCTAAGCCACATCTGGCGGACAAGCACGTAAGTTTATGCAATCCATCGAGAAACGCAAGGGGAGCGGCCGGTGTTGCGCTGAGCGGGAAACCGACCAGAAGCTGTTGGGGGCAGTCTCTGAATACTTTTGGGGGGGCTACACCGGAATGGTCATGCAGAGCTGACGCATTTTCCGGTAGAGATTCGAGCGGTGCAAACCCAGCCGGGCGGCGGCCTGGCTGATGTTGCCACCGACCTGCTCGACTGTCTGCTTGATGTATTCCTCCTGGAACTGGGCCGTTGCCTCGGACAATGGCCGGTTCACATCGGCCACGAGCGGTTTGTGATTCCCGGGCGAGAGGATGAAGGCCAACTGTTCGGCCTCAATGCGGTTCTCAGTGGAGAGGTAGGCCAACCGTTCCATCAGGTTCCGCAATTCACGGACATTACCTGGCCACGGATGGGTTTCCAGGCGTCGCCGGGCGGCCGCCGAGAACTTGGGCACCTGGCGACGGGCCTTCATGCAAAAGTCTTTCAGGAAGTACTCCGCCAGCAGCATGATGTCTTCCGTGCGACCGCACAGTGGAGGTAGTTCAATGGTGACCACGTTCAGCCGGAAATAGAGATCCTCCCGAAAACGCTTCTGCCGAACCATTTCCGCCAGGTTCTGGTTGGTGGCAGCCACGACCCGGACATCGGTATGAATGGGTACCGAACCTCCAACCCGAACCAGCACCTTCTCCTCCAGCACCCGCAATAGGTTCGCCTGACCGCCGAGGCTCAAGTCGCCGATTTCATCCAGCAGCAGTGTGCCGTCGGCGGCCAGTTCGAACTTACCGGGGCGCGACTCGATGGCATCGGTGAAGGCCCCCTTCTCGTGGCCGAACAACTCGCTCTCGGCCAAGGTGTCGGGGATGGCCGCACAGTTGACGGCGATGAACGGCTTGTCGCGGCGGCGACTGAGGTAATGGATCAGCTTGGCAACGACTTCCTTGCCCGTGCCGTTCTCGCCGAGTATCAGTACTGCTAGATCGGTCTCGGCTACTCGTTGGGTAATCGAGCGGAGCGTCTGGATGGCCGGGCTCTGGCCGATGAGTTGCGCTCCTTGGGCGGCTTGCTCGGAAATCTGCCGATTGACGGAGAACAGTTTCTCGCGGTCTTGGGTGTTTTGCAGGGCCACGGCTGCGTGAGAGGCCAGTTCGACCAGGGCGGCTTCGTCTTCGGCGGTGAAACTGCCCGAGTGCTTGTTGAGTATCTCGAATGCACCAAATAGCTCGCCGGAACTTCCCCGCAGTGGCACGCAGAGAAGCGTCTTGGTTTGATATCCGAGCTTCTCATCAACCTGGCGGTCGATCTGATCGGAGTCATCGTTGGTGTTGTCAGCATCAACGCGTAAGGGCAAGCCGGTCTGTACTACCTTGCCGACGACACCTTTGTTGTCGGGTATGCGCAGCTCATCGTCTTCGACGCCCAGTGCCGGTCGTCCGATGAGGGTCCGATTGGGCCGGTCCCATAGGAAGATACTGGCCCGATCCGCTCCCAAGAGTCGCGTGGCCGCCCGGGCCATTTCTTCCAGGAGAGATTCCATCTGCTGGTTCTGATTCCACCGCTGGGTGATTTCCAGGATGGCTTGCAGGCGGCCGATGCGACGGGTTTGTTCTTCGTCGTGCCGGTGACGATTGGCCACGGCCGCCAGGGCATCGCAACACAAAGGAACCAGCCGCTGGATGACGGCCAGTGATTCATCCGACAGTCTGCCAGCACCGCAATATGCCACCAGGAGCCGTGGCACCGCCGATCGCATGTCCAGTGGTGCGGCCAGCCAGTTGTTCTGCCGGCGGGCCTCGTCGCGATCGAGCACCTCGGCCAACAGATCGACGGGCAATGATCTGGGGCGGCCGGAATCGCTCAGAATGGTCCATCGACCGCCTTTGGCGACCGCCACCGCCAGGTAGTCGCCGCCGATGGCCTTCGCGATATCGGGCAAGACAGAGGCCAGAAGCGCATCGGTGTCATCGGAATGATTGCAGTGCCAAAGGATTTTGGCGGTCAGCGGGGCCAAGTCCGGGGCTTCCCGAACCAAGTCGGCAACCCATCCATCGATACCTAAATGATTGTCGTGGCCCATATTGTGTTTCCCGGCCGGGTGTTGTCAGTTTGGCCAGTGGCCGAAAAGGAAGTGACATCACTTCCGCCACACCAATATTGCCGGGATTAGTCGGTCTGGCAAGCACTTGGCTTGCAGTGGGCGACGAAGTTCTGATTGGGTCGCCGGGATTATCCGCAGAACCGTTGCACGTGCCCAATATGCTACGAGAAGCGTTGCTGTCAAAGCTAGCAACGTAAGACGATGAAGATGGGAGGGCACAGCCCGGGGTGCGGCTCAGGAGACCTCAATCTGATTGCTCAGTTGATCTCCGCCAGAAACACCCATGGCGGCGGTTTGGGCTAGTTGCTTGCAGTAGTAAGTGCGGCAACGACCTGTTAGCAGTACACTGTTACTATTGATCTCGACGCGAAGATCTCGCACGCCTCCGGCCGTCTCTCGGCGGATTGCCCGTTCGATCGAGGCAGCCAGCTTCTCGGCTTCCGCTACCGTTTCCGGTAGGGGGTGATCGCCCGTAGCGATGGCGAACCCTGCGATGTGAGATAGATGTCCCATGGGTCCCTCCTCACCGATTGCCGCCTGAAAAACTCCATTCATCGACAACAGCGAATCCTTCCTGGGAAACTTCCCTGTTCCCGCCCCAACGGTTTATGGTTATCCGCTCCACGCTTCCGTACACCCAAGCCGGGCAACACGAGACGACCAACTTATTGGCCGTGTCTACTGAACGTGAATCGAGTTGATTACCTCAACATCTTCCCCCATCGCCAATATAGTCTCCTGGGCCAACTGTTTGTGGTAGAACCGCGAAACCGATCCGGAAATCACCAGGTTTCCGTTACGTTGTTCGACGCGCAGGCTGCGCAGAGCGTAAATATAGCTCTCAGCCAACGCCGACTGCGCACGCGATTGCAGGTTGTCGTTCCCTGATACCTCAGCCATAAGAAGTCGACCTTCCCTGGAATGTGTTCGCCTTCCGCATGGCGATCAGAATGGCCGCCCGGACGGGACGGTAGCAGACGAGATCAGCAGGTGTGCATCGTCCACGACGGCTATCTGATTTTCAATCCATACTGTGTTGCCCACGGCAACTACTCCCTTGGCAAATCAGTTGTCATCCTAGTTGACATGATCACAAGAGACTATCACAGATATGAATGTAGCGGTTGGGCCCCGATGGAGTCAACCCCCTTTCACCGGAAAAACCTCCTTCACCAACAAATAGTAACGCAAGGCAACTTGGGCTCGTTTCCGCCGCGTCACCCGCCCTGAGGACAGGGCGGCTCGGCTCCCGCGAGTCCGGCCGGTCCTACGGCTGTAGCTTGCCGGCCGATTTCAGGCAGGCAATCACCTCGTCGGCCAGTGCTTCGGGCGATTTGGCGGCGGCATCGAGTACCAGTTCGGCGCTGGCCGGCGGTTCGTAGGGGTCGTCGATGCCGGTGAAGCCCTTGATTTTTCCAGCCCGGGCCTGCTTGTACAGCCCTTTCGGGTCCCGCGCCTCGCATACCTCCAACGGGGCATCCACAAAGGCTTCGACGAAGTCCCCTTCAGCCAGCACCGCTCGAACCCGGTCTCGGTCTGCCCGATACGGGCTGATAAACGCAGTGATGGCAATAATTCCCGCATCGCAGAACAGCTTGGCCACCGTGCCGATCCGCCGGATGTTCTCCTCGCGATCCTCTGCCGAGAAACCCAGCCCGAACCGTGCGGCGAATTCCTCCCCGTGCTCCTCTATGAGAATGGCCGGACCGGCGTTCAGGCCGTGGCGGATGTTGTCGCCGTCGAGCACGAAGCTGTGGATACCCATCGAGTGGAGTTTGTGGTCTACCAGGTTGGCCACGGTACTTTTGCCGCAAGCGCTCAGCCCGGTAAACCAGACCACGCAACCCTTGTGCCGGTTGAGTGTTTCCCTTTCCTCGCGCGAGACTGCATGTTCGTGCCAATGAACCTGGACTTGGGAATCGTCGCTCATTATGGGAAAAATTCCTCCTCTCCGATGGTGTGCGGTGCTGGGAAAGCCGAAGAACTGGGCCGTTTGCCCATGCCAACAATCGGCCAATGCTTCATGCATGATACGTCAGCCGGGCAGTGTACGCAACGGCCGATCGGCGGGGTTTTTGCCCTCCGAACGCGAAAGGGGACAGGTCCATGTTTTCGGCTTGCACGTCCAGGAAAATGGACAATAAGCCGGCCGAAAAATGGACCAGTCCCCAGTGTGGGCATGAACAGTTAGTCGTTGTAAAAGAATAACTTGACCGAATCGGAAACTGGGTGGCACGTCCCGGCGCGCAGCGAAGGGCGGGGTTTCCGGCCCCCCCGCCCCTCGCGGCGGGGAGGGCCGGGGCACCCACGTGCAC
>JAUWJC010000152.1 GCA_030607895.1 Pirellulales bacterium | reverse complement strand
CTGGCCGAAGCCTCGCAAGACGGCTCGCAAGACGGCAGCCGGGTAGTCACCTTCCGCAGCCTGGGCGTCGAGCCGGAACTGGAACTGACGCTGGCCAACCGGTCCCGATTCAACGCAATGGGCTGGGCACTGGCGCTGGCCGTTGGGCTGGCCGGGCTGAGACTGACCAACCGGCCGGTTCGCGAAAAGATACGACTGTTGGCTGTCGTTGTCGTGGTTGCCACGCTCGTGCCGGTGGCGGTCGATTGTGTTGCGGCGGCGAGGATCTGCAACATGGCCGTATATGCGGCCAGCCTGTTGGTGCCGTACTATCTGCTGGCCGGACTGGCCAAGTGGATCGCCGGCGGCGTGCATCGGATGGTACGGAGGGCTTCGCCTTCCGGCGCGGCTACCAGTGCGGCCGGGCTGTTGCTGGCAGTGCTGCTGGTTGCAGTGCTGGTGGAAGCTGCGTCGGCCGATGCGGCGAAGCGGAAGCCCAACTCCGAGAAACCCGGCTCAGGGCCTTACGTCATCCAGGTGGTCGAGCCGCCGGAACCGGTCAAGGTGCCCGACGACGCGATCATCCTGCCGTACAACCCCGACTCGGCCACCGGAATCAAGGATGCGGATCAGCGGTTGGTTCCCTATAAGAAATACGTCGAGCTATGGAACCTGGCCTATCCGGACAAGAAGATCGGCACTGAGTTGCAACGCTGTATGAAACCGCCCGCCCCGTTCGCTCTGGCCGGCGCCACCTGGACCACCACGCTCGAAGGCGACGAGTACCTTCTGGTTGAAGGCCGCCTGGAGATCGATGTTTTTGTCGACCGGCACGTGAGCATACCGCTTGGACTGTCGGGCGGGGTGCTTGCCCGGGCCACGTTGGACGGCAAGCCGGCCCGGCTCAGCGCAATGCAAATCGCCAAGCCCGGCAGCAAGGATCCCTTCGGTCAACAGGCCGCGCCGCAGGCCAAGCAGCCGGTGCCTCGGCAATCAATCAACCTGCCGGCACCCGTGGTTCGCCAGCCGCGTTCGCTGGTACTGCTATTGGTATCGGGCAAGGGACGCCACGTGCTGGAGGCGGCCGTGCGGTTGCGTTTGGAGCGTCGCGGCGGCTGGCGAGTGGCCGAAGGCATTCTGCCCGCCGCACCGGCAACCGGGCTGACAATCACCGTGCCCGCCGCCCAAACCGAGCTTAGGTTGGGGCGGGAAAAAGGGACCAGGTTTAATTTACGGGGGAAAGGGAAAAAAGGGCAGGAAAAAGGGGATCGGTTTAATTTGCCAGAACGGCCCTGCTTCGCGCAAATTAAACCTGGTCCCTTTTTCCGCTACGAGACAAAAGGGCCTGGGAAGCAAATCGAAACGGTCCTGGGTCCCGGCGGAGCGATCGGCATCCAGTGGCGGCCGAAGGTGGCCGAGGGCGAAGTCGATCGCAGCCTGACTGCCCAATCCACCGCCACGTTGGACATCCAGGAGGACGGCCTGCGGTTGGCCTGGCAGTTGACGCTCGAGTTCCGCCGTGGCGAGCGAGACGTCTTCTCGGTCGACGTGCCGAAAGAGTACCTGGTCGAAAAGATCGAGGGTACGAACGTCCGCGGCTGGAAGGTCGACAAGCGTGCCGACCGCCAGACCGTCGAGGTATCGCTACTAAAGGCCGCCCGACAGCGCGAACGGTTCACCGTTCATCTTTGGCGGGCCGCGCCCGTCGGACAAGGTAAATGGGGTGAATTGGAAGTGCCGGTCGTGACAATGCCCGACGCGGCTCTTCACACCGGTCGGTTGACCGTCCGCCGCAGCCCGCTTCTGGACCTTCGCGTGTTAAGCACGTCGGGTGTGAGCCGCACAGATTTATCCACTACGCCGGTTGATACGGCCGATCGGTCGGAGCCGCCCGACGGATCGGCAGCCGACGAAAGCCCGTTGGGGCTCCGGCCGTTCCAGGCGTACCGCTTCGGCGCGGTGCCGTTTGGCGTCCGGCTGGCAGCCGCTCCGGTGGCCGCCAAGACGACGGCCGAAGTGCAAACCGTGTTGAGAATTGCCGAGCACGAGCGGAGTCTGGAAAGCCGCGTGAAGCTGAGCGTGCAAGGCCGGCCGGTCTATCGTGTCGAAATGTTCCTGCCCGAGTCGCTCGAACCGATCGAAGTGTCGGCCCCCGGCCAGTTCCAGTGGGCGCTGACCCGACGCGACGGCCGGCCGCTGTTGACCGTCTACCTGGCCGCCGCGGTGCAGGGTAGCGTATCGGTTGTTGTTCGCGGCAAGCTCGGTCGGGAAAAGGCCGGCGAGGGCATCCCCCTGCCACGGTTGGAAGTGCTCGGGGTCGAGCGGCAGCAGGGCGACATCGCCGTGCAGGTCGATCCGGCTTTCGACATTAAGGCCGTCGGCCTGGAGAACTGTAAGAGCGTGCTGCTTCGCCGGCTTTACGGCTGGCTGGGCCCCAAGCAGCGCCGCGTAACTCGTCTTGCACTGCACTACCGCCGCCCCGACTACGCCGGCACGCTACGGCTTTCCATTCGCCGGGCCGACGTGAGTTGCTGGACGATCACCAACGTGCGTGTCACCGATCGGGCGGTCGAGGAGACGATACTGCTGAACTTCTCGGTCCGGCATGCCGGCATCCGCGAGTTGTCGCTGCTGCTGCCGGCACAAATGGCCGGATGCCGGATCAGCGTGCCCATGCTGCGCGAGAAGACGATCGAACCACTTCGGAAAAAGGGACCAGGTTTAATTTCCCGGAACGGCCCGATGGGTGCTTCGCAGAAATTAAACCTGGTCCCTTTTTCCGAAGATGCTCCGCTGCGCGTGCGGATCCAGTTGCAGGACGAAGTGATGGACGAGCTTCGCGTCCTGATCGAGAACGACCGGCTGTTGGAGCGCGACGGAGTCTACTCGGCCCCCATTCCTGTGGTCGAGACGGGCCGAACAGATCGCCGCTTCGTGACGCTGGAAAGCGCCGGCCGCGACGAGGTGGTTCTCAAGCAGTCGGTCGGTCTGGAGATGCTCGGCCGGCAGCAGAAGCAATGGCGATTTCTAAAAGGAATCCTGGGAACCCGTATCACGCAAGCCTATCGGGTAACACCCGACGCCAAGCAGCCCAGACTTGCCTTCACGACCAAGGACCGCCAGGCGGTGCGAACGGCCGGCGCGCGGATCGGCCTGGCCGAGACGAACCTGATGGTCGACGCCAACGGAGCGTATCGGGGTGAAGTGGCCTACCGGCTGGACAACAGCACCGAGCAGTTCCTCCAGATCGTCTTGCCGCACGGTGGGCGGCTGTGGACCGCCCGAGTGGCCGGCGAGCCGGTCAAGCCGATCAAGGACCCCGACGCGGCCGACGACCGGCACGTGCGCATTCCGCTGGTGAAGACCGCGCCGGGCGACTTGGACTATCAAGTCAGGCTGAAGTACGGCGGCAAGATGCCCAAGCCGCGGCTGGGCCGGCCGGTCCACTTCCCCCTGGTGCATACGTTGAACATCAACGTCGAACTCAGCCAGGTCAGGCTTCACCTGCCGGAAACCTGTCGCTGGTTCGACTTCGGCGGCACCATGCGGCTGGTCGGGGAGGAAGGCGACCTGGCGGCCGGATATGTCTCGTACCAGACCAAGCTGGCCGAGAACCTGATCGAGACGATGCGGCACGGCGGATCGTTTTCCAAGGTCCGCGCACTGAGCAATCTGAAGAACCTCGATAGCGCCATGCGGTCGTACCAGGGATCGGCCGGCGAGTATTCCGAGAACGAACAACTACAACAGGAGTTATCCGCCAACGCCGAGGTGCTGCGCAGTGCCCAGCAAGCGGCCCAACAACTCGAACAGGCGCCCCAACAGGCCGATATCGGCGACAATCGCTACCGGCTGAACGACCTGTACGAAGGCCAGAAGACGAGCCGGGCTAGAAATATCGTCCAGGACCTGGGGCGAAATTGGGTCGATAGGGTTGCAGAACGAAGTGACGACAGTAGCGTGAGTGATCGATCGGCTGGAAAACCATCGTTCAACGCCGGCTGGCTCGATCAGAACAAGCTCAGTAGCGCTAAATCCAAGAAGCCCCTGAAACAAGACGAAGCCAAGGAGCGTTCCCAACGGTTGCGCACCAAGTCGATGCCCGGCAGGGTCGGCAAGCAGTCGGCTGCTCCTCGAAGCCAACCTCAAGCACCCCAGTTCGCACAAGGCAAGATCAAGGCCAAACTGCAAAAGTCGCTCTCGCGCAGCGAGGAGGCTGGTAGACAACGCCGCGGGCAACAACGCGACGCGGTCAGCCGGTATCAGGAGAAGCTCAAAGACGCGCAGGTGCAAGAAGAGCAGGCGGCGGACGTGACTGTGCCAAGCGGCAAGCCGCAGGCGCCGGCGCCCGAACAACCGGCCGGTGCCGATCAACCGACGGTCACTGTTGCCGGCGTTGCCGGACCGGCCCCGGATACCGCGCTGCCGGAGGGCCTAGCCAGCCTCGATGTGCAATTGCCCGCGCGGGGACGAGTCTATCGATTCACCACCCCACGCGGCGAAGTGGAAATTACCGCCCGGGCTGCATCCGACAAGCTGACCGACGGGCTGGTCCAAGTAGCTTCCCTCCTTGCGGTGCTCGTGGTGGCCGGGTGTTTGTTGGGGCTGGGACGCCGCGGCGCGTTCGGCCGGTTGGCCAGTCCCGGCGGCTCGACGCTACTGGTAAGCGTGGGCCTGCTGTCGTTCCTATTCGGCATCTTTCCCATCGCCGGGTTCATCGGCATGGCGGCCGGCATCGTACTAAAAATCCGCCGCAAAACGGCCCGATCCAACAATCTTCCGGAACGGTCATAACTTGTCACAAAACAGTGTGTTTCACGATGTTTCATCCCCGTGAATAGTTACGGAACAAGAATAAAGAGGACTCGACGCACGGCAGGTCATCCCCTATACTTGTACCATGAAGTTCACGCAGTACTTCCTTCACGTGCGCCAGCGTCCGGACCGTTGTGACATTCGTAATGAATGGATCGAGTTAGTTTTCCAAAACCCCGAAGTGGAGGTCACACAGTCGGACGGGCGGATACGGCGTTGGGCCAAAATTGAAGAGGCTGGAGGCAAGTACCTGCGTGTGGTGTTGCTTGAAGACGGAGAAACGATTCACAACGCATTTTTCGACCGTGGTTTTCGGGAGACCGATCATGAAGGTTAAGTACTTCCCTGGCACGGACACGCTGTTGGTCAACTTCAGCGAGAAGAGGATCGTCGAAACCCGCGATCTGAATGAGAATGTTATTGTGGAACTCGACGAGGCGGGCGGTATAGTCAGCATGACCATCGAACATGCCAAGCAGCAGACCGACGTGAGCGAGTTCTCATATCAATTTGCCGCGGACTGATCGCGCGATCACTTAACCATTAGCGGCACACTACGCACTGCGAAGCCGCAAGCGGGCTACCGGGCCGACTCAAGGCGCCTTACCACGGTGACGGTAGCTTCATGCTGAAATTCGAGCTTATCCAGGGCGTCACGCTCTTGCTCGACCACTTCGGCTGGAGCGCGGCTGGTGAAGTTCTCGTTGGATAGCTTCTTCCGCTTGGCGGCGATCAACGAGTCGAGCTTGGATAGCTCTTTTTGCTTCCGTTGGATTTCGGCCTCCACGTCGATCAACTCGGCCAGATCGACGAATATCTCGATGCCCGGCATGGCCACGTTGGCACTGAGTGCGGGCGGCTCGACGTTGGGTCCAAGGCCGACAGCCCGAGCGGCGGCCATCGACTCGAAGTAAGGCTCCATCGGTCGCAGCAACTTGGCCACGTCGGCCGTCGAGCGGACGGAGAACTCGATCCGCGAGCGCGGCGGAACGTTCTGCCGGCTGCGAATCTCGCGAACAGCCCGAAGGACCTCCTGGAATCGGGCGAATTGGGCCTCGATCCGGGCATCCCGCCGCGCCGGATCGCTCTCGGGCCATGGGGCGATCATGACGCTCTCGGCCGCCGGACGGATTGTGTCGATACCACGCTCCGGTGCCACGTCGGCCAACAACTGCCAGACTTCTTCGGTCACGAACGGCACCATCGGGTGCAACAGCCGCAGGAGCGTGTCGAGCGTATGGGCCAGAACCCGTTGGGCCACCGGCCGGGTAGCGTCGTCCTGCAAGCGGCCCTTGACCATCTCGACGAAAAAACTGCAAAACTCGTCCCAGGAGAATTCGTAAAGCAGTCGGGCGGCGTCGGCAAACTTGTAGCCGGCCAGCGACTCGGTCACCTGCTCGGTCACCGTCGAAAGCCGGCTGAGTATCCAACGGTCCTCGACCAATAACTCGTCGTCCGAAACCGGCGCCGGCGTGTAGCCCTCGATGTTCATAAGCGCGAACCGGGAGGCGTTCCACAGTTTGTTGCAGAAGTTCCGAGCCATCTCGAACCGCTCGCTTACGACCGGCCCGCGCGGCAGGGCCTTGTCTTCCGATTTCTCGGCCCATTGCGTGGAGAAATACTCCTTGCACGCAGGGCATTTTACCCGGGGCCTGACGCGGTTCTCCTTCGTCTGCTTGATCGGTTTGCCGCAGGCGGGACACTCGAACTCGACCGGCATTCGGATGTCCTGCATCTCGGTCGTCATGTAGGCCAGGCCGAACCGGAGCGAGTCGGCGCCGCATTTCTCCCTCACGTCGATCGGATCGCCGCCGTTGCCCTTCGATTTCGACATTCCCTCGCCGTATCCGTCGAGGATTTTCGGATGGATGTAAACCTCGCTAAACGGCACCTCGCCCATGTTGTGCAGCCCGGACAGCACCATTCGGGCGACCCAAAGCGAGATAATGTCGCGGCTGGTTATCAGCGTGCTGGTGGGATAGTAGTATTTCAGTTCGTCGGTTTGTTCCGGCCAGCCAAGCGTGGAGTGCGGCCAAAGTGCGGAACTGAACCAGGTGTCCAAGACGTCCTCCTCGCGGACGAGCTTGTGGCCCGGTACGGTGTCTTCTGCCAGATCCTCTTCCTGCGCGCAGATCAGCCACTGGCCGTATTGCTCGTCGCGCTGCCAGACGACGTCATCGCGACCGGCAAACGCCTTCTCGAGGTCTTCCTCAGTTGCCGTTTTCGAGTACCAGACCGGAATCCGATGTCCCCACCAAAGCTGTCGGCTGATGGGCCAGTCGCGCTTCTCGCCGAGCCAGTCGAGATAGCCCTTCGTGTAACGCGCCGGGATGATTTTCACCCGGCCGTCGGTCACGGCGTCCATGGCGGTTTGGGAGAGCCGGTCCATGCGGACGAACCATTGGTCGGTCAGTAGCGGTTCGATGGGCGTTTTCGACCGGTCGGAATGGGCCAGGTCGATAACGCGGTCTTCAACCTCCACCAAGAGCCCCAGCTTGTCCATGTCGGCAACAACGTTCTCCCGCGATTCCATCACCGTCTGGCCCTCATACGGGCCGGCGTTCTCGTTAAGCGTGCCGTCAAGGTTGAGGATACTGACCATGGGAAGATTCTGCCGCAGACCGACGTCGTAGTCGTTCGCATCGTGTGCCGGGGTGATCTTCACGCAGCCGGTACCCAACTCGGGCTTAGCCCACTCGTCGGCCACCAGTGGAATCTCTCGATCGACCAGTGGCAACATCACCTTGCGGCCGGCCAGGGCCATTTGGCGAAGCACCATCAACTCGGGCAGTAGTTCCTGACGCCGCCGATTGATTTCGTCCAGTTGGGCCTGAAGCTCGGGCTTCTGCTTCTGGGGCGCGGCTTCCAGCCGGGCAAGCAGGTCGGCTTCGGCCTTGTCGAGCGCGGCGGCCGGGTTCGGGTGTACCGCGACGGCCGTATCGCCCAGCATGGTCTCCGGCCGAGTAGTGGCAATCGTCACATGCTTCGGCTCGCCCGGCCTCCGATCGATCACCGGATAATGGAAGTACCAGAAGTGGCCGGGCACCTCCTCGTGAAAGACTTCGTCGTCGCTCACCGCCGTTCGCAACGTGGTATCCCAGTTGACCAGCCGCTTGCCCCGGTAGATAAGCCGCTCGCGGAAGAGGCTGAAGAACGTATGCCGTACCGCCCGAGCGCAAACCGGGTCAAGCGTGAATCGGCTCCGCTGCCAATCGCAACTGCAACCCATTTGCTTGAGCTGGCCGAGGATTCGCGCTTCGTATGCCTTCTTCCAGTCCCAGATTCTCTCGACCAACCCGTCGCGGCCCAGGTCGTGTCGGGTTTTGTTCTCCTCCTCGAACAGCCGCCGCTCGACAACCGCCTGGGTGGCAATGCCCGCGTGGTCCGTGCCCGGCATCCAAAGGGTCTCGAACCCCTGCATACGCTTCTGCCGGATGAGAATGTCTTGCAGCGTGTTGTTCAGGGCGTGCCCCAGGTGCAACGCGCCGGTAACGTTGGGCGGCGGGATGGCAATCGTGTACGGCTTGCGGTCCGCGCGCGGCTCGCTGTGGAAGTAGCCCTGCTGCTCCCAGTACGGGTACCAGCGCTGCTGGGCCGCTGCGTGGTCGTATTGCTTGGGCAGGTCGCGTGATGACATGGGTAGTGGGTAGTTGATAGTTGAGAGTTGATAGTTGAGAGTTGAGAGTTGAGAGTGGGTTGTGAGTAGGTGCCGCTTGCGGCTTCGCACCGGTCGTGCCGCTACCGGTATAAAGCCGCGACCCGTGGTCGCGCCGAACCATTAGCAAAAAGCCGTGTATTACTCTTATGGGCGCGCCCACCGGTCGCGGCGTT
>JAUWJC010000431.1 GCA_030607895.1 Pirellulales bacterium | reverse complement strand
GTCGGCTCGCGGAAGATGTTGGTTTTCGACGACATGCACCCCACCGAGAAAGTCCGCATTTTCGACAAGGGGGCCAACCTGCAATCAGACAACCGGCAATCAGACAACCGGCAATCAGACAACCGGCAATCAGACACAAGCACGTCGATCCAAACGATCACGGTCCGCCACGGCGACATACACATCCCGCACGTCAGCAACCGGCCGCCGCTGGATATCGAGACGCAACACTTCATCGACTGCATTATCGAGGACACGACGCCCCAGAGCGACGGCGCCGATGGTCTTCGGGTTGTGCGTGTTTTGGAGAAGGTCGAACGTCAACTACGAGGCGCAAGGGAACAGGTCCACTTCGTGCGAAGCAACGTGCGGACTGTTCAGACAGATTGGGCCCGTCCGTTTTTCCCTCCAAACACAGCGGAGTTGCCATGAGTTCCGAGCTTATCCCGGATCGTCGTTTCCGCCCGCGCCTGGCGGTGGTTGGCGTGTCGCCGACCACCCAAACGGAGACGGGATACTTCGCACACGAGTCGGCTTTTGTCGACGACGGGGTCGAGATCGGCGCCGGCACGACAATCTGGCACGTTTCTCACGTCATGAATGGCTCGCAGATCGGCCGGAACTGCCGGATCGGTCAGAACGTGGTAGTCGGCCCTCGGGCGACCATCGGCAGTGGTGTGAAGATACAGAACAACGTATCGGTTTACGAAGGGGTAACGCTGGAGGACGACGTATTTTGCGGCCCGTCGATGGTGTTCACCAACGTACTGAATCCGCGGAGCGAGATTCCCCGCATGGACGAGCTTCGCCCCACGCTGGTCAAGAAAGGCGCCACGTTGGGGGCCAATTGCACGATTATCTGCGGCACGACCATCGGCCGGTACGCCTTTGTGGGCGCCGGGGCCGTGGTGACCAAAGACGTGCCCGACCATGCATTGGTGTTCGGCTCGCCGGCACGGATCAAGGGTTGGATGTGCTCCTGCGGCGAGCAGCTCTCCTGGCAGAGCGGCGCGGCCGTCGGCCGATGCGGAAAAACATACACGACAGTGGAAAAAGGGGACTGGCTCCGAGCCGATATCGGCCCGAATTGCGGGGAAAACCGTAGCCGCTAGGTGCCTGTCCCCTTTTTCCACGGTGCTCGGTCCGAAAAAGGGGACAGGCACCGTCGGCATGCCGGAAACTCCCGAAAAAACCAGCCCGTGACGGAGCCTGTCCCCATTTTCGGACTCCCCTCCTTACAGTTTGAGGAAAAAAAAGGGCAAAGCATGAACGTTCCGCTTCTCGATCTGAAAGCGCAGTACGATCCGATCCGCAAGCAGGTCATGGCGGCCATCGAGCGGGTATTTGATTCACACGCATTCATTCTTGGGCCAACGGTCCGGGAGTTCGAGGAGCGTATCGCCTCGTATTGCGAGGTGGAGTGTGCCGTGGGCGTTTCGTCCGGGACCGACGCTTTGTTGGTCTCGCTGATGGCGTTGGGTGTCGGGCCGGGTGACGAGGTGATTACCACGCCGTATTCCTTCTTCGCAACGGCCGGGTGTATCGCCCGAGTCGGCGCAAAGCCGGTATTTGTGGATATCGATCCGGTAACTTACAACATCGACCCGGCACGAATCGAAGAGGCGATAACACCCAGAACCCGGGCCATCCTTCCGGTCCACCTTTACGGCCAGTGCGCCGAGATGGAACCGATCCTCGAGATCGCCGCGAGTCACGATCTGCCGGTCGTGGAAGACGCGGCCCAAGCCATTGGGGCCCAGTACCGGGACGGCCGCCAGGCGGGCGGGATGGGGACGCTGGGATGCTTCTCCTTCTTCCCCAGCAAGAACCTGGGTGGGCTTGGCGACGGAGGCATGGTCCTGACCAACGACACCGAACTGGCCGATCGGGTCCGAACGCTCCGCGCTCACGGAGGCAAACCGAAATACTACCACAAGCTAATCGGTGGGAACTTTCGGCTGGACGCACTTCAGGCCGCCGTGTTGAACGTGAAACTGGATTATCTCGACGGCTGGACCGCAAAGCGGCAGAACAACGCACGACGCTATGCCGCACTGTTCGCCGAAAGCGGACTGATCGAAGAAGCCGGCCCAAAACTTCCGGAGGCGGTTTACGAGAAGTCCGGTGTCTCCCGGTACCACATCTACAACCAGTTTGTGATACGGGTTGCGGACCGCGACCGGCTGCAAGCTTCGCTCCAGCAAGCGGGAATCACCACCGCGCTGTACTACCCGGTCCCATTCCATCTTCAGGAGTGCTTCGAGTCGCTCGGTCATCGGGAGGGCGATTTTCCCGAGGCGGAGCGAGCGGCCAAGCAGACACTGGCCTTGCCGGTCTATCCGGAACTGAGCAACCGGCAGCAGGAGGCAGTCGTGGAGTCCATTCGGGCGTCAAAAGCCGCCAATGCAGTTGTAAAGCCGCGACCAGTGGTCGCGGGATTCCCGACCGGTGGGTCAACGATCTGAGAAACCGCGACCACTGGTCGCGGCTTTACAATGAGTAGTTCACGGATACCCTCACCAACATGGTGGCGACGGCCGTTTACACGAGGCGGTTTCACGTTTCAGGTGATGACGCTGATGTCGGGAACGGTGCCGGCCCAGGCCGCCATGGTTCTGCTGGCCCCGGTTCTCACCCGACTGTACGCCCCCACCGATTTCGCCATGTACGCGTTGTTCGTCGTCGGCGTGAACTTGATTTCATCCGTTGCGCCGGGCCGTTACGACTTTGCGTTGGTGCTTCCGGAAGAAGACGAGGAGGCCGTCAACCTGCTCGCCTTGGCGCTGGGGCTGTCTGCCGCGGTGGTGCTGGTCACGTTTCTGCTAACGGTTGCCTTTCATGGTTGGCTCGTGTCACGCTTCAATCTGCCCGGCAACGGATACTGGATCCTGCTCGTATCGCCCGGCGTGTTGGCCTACTCCTGGTACAACATCGGGGCGAAGTGGCAATCGCGGAAGGAGCGATTTCCCAGCATGGCCTGCGCGGAGGCGGGTGGTTGTTTCGGGTCGCTCGCCACCCAGATCACGGCCGGCATTCTACTGGCCTCGCCGACCGGGGTTCCCCTGATTTGCGGGCACCTGCTGGGGCGATGCATTGCGGTCGCCACGATGTCTGGCGGCGTGTTTCGAGACCTCGCCGGCCTTCGCGACCATCTTTCGGGCGGCAGAATCAAGGCCGCCGCCGGGCGCTACTGGCGGTTCCCGGTTTTTTCCAGCACGGGCATTCTGGTTGGCCGCGCGGCGCACGAAGTACCCAAGCTGATGTTGGCCGCCTGCTTCTCGCCACACCTGCTCGGCTTTTACAGCCTTGGCATGAGGGTGCTGGGCACACCGGCAACCGTCATTGGACGGGCAACCGCCAACGTGTTCTTCCCTCGCATTTCGAGGTGCCGGCACGACGCGGCCCGGTCCCGCGCGCTGCTTCTGAAAGCCTGCCGCAACCTGATCGCGCTGGTCTCGCTTCCGATGCTGATACTGTTCTTCTGGGCGGACTGGATATTCGCTTTTGTGTTTGGGGAGGAGTGGGCCCCGGCCGGACACTACGCACGGCTCTTGATACCCATGCTCGCGGCCCAATTCGTCGTTGCTCCCATCAGAAATTCCATGCAGGCCTTCGAAAAACAGCACGTGGTACTGCTGTGGCATGCTTGTTTCTTGGTTTTCTCGGTTACGGCATTCGCACTCGGCCAACAGGCCGGTAGCGCGGATGTCGCCATACTGAACTACTCGCTCGTCTCGATGGTTATGTACGCCGTTTACGTGGGCATGTGTTTGTACTACGCGGGAAACCGCGACCATAAAGCCGCGACCGGTGGTCGCGACCGGCGAAATGATAACGCGGTTTTAGAGAAAAAGGGACCAGGTTTAATTTGCCGGAACGGCCCGAAGGGTGCTTCGCACAAATTAAACCTGGTCCCTTTTTCTCGTTTGGGCACGACCACGGGCTGAAAGAACCAGATGGTAACGCAATCCAAGAAGCTGCTTTACTCGCTGTGGGGCCGGATTCCCCAGGGCCCGTTGAGAACCGCGCTTCGCAGTGCAATCCAAGGCAACCTGACCTGGCGGTTGCAGCCTGACGGACGGACGGCACTGGTGAACGAACT
>JAUWJC010000584.1 GCA_030607895.1 Pirellulales bacterium | reverse complement strand
GGACGAACTGTCCACCTGGCTGAAGGGTTGGAAGAGTTTCCCGACTTGCTCTTCGTTCATACCGATACCCGTGTCGGTCCCGTCGAAGCGTAGGCGCGGGGGAATAGCTGGGGGACTGTCCCGATTTTCGTCCGACCGGGCACCGACCGAAGGTTGGTCGGGGACTGTCCCCTTGTCGGGTCCAGAGATCAGCCGAACGGTAAGGCGGACTTCGCCTCGGTCGGTGAACTTGATCGCGTTGCCCACCAGATTGACCAGCACTTGGCGCAGGCGCAAGGGGTCGGTGAACACGGTTTCGGGCATGGGACCGGCCAGTTCCGTCTTCAGCTTTAGTTGCTTCGCGTCGGCCCGCACGCGCATCAGGGAAACAACTTCGGCCATCAGTTGCACTGGCGAGCAGCGGGTTGGCTCAATCTGGAGCTTTCCGGCCTCGATCTTCGAGAGATCGAGGATGTCGCTGATCAGTTCCAAGAGGTGTTCGGCGTTGCGCCGGACCGCCTGCGAGTGCTGACGGTTCGCCGCCCGGATTTTGCACGTGGAGTAGACGGAGCATTCGGTACAACACCCCGACGATTCGGCGATGAGTTCGGAGTATCCGAGGATGGACGTCATCGGGGTGCGGATTTCGTGGCTCATGTTGGCCAGGAACTCGCTTTTTGCGTGGGTGGCCGATTCCGCCGCGAGCTTGGCCCCTTCCAGGTTGCGGTTGGCCGACTCCAATTCAGCCGCATGATGTCGCAGTTGCTCCTCGCTTTCTCGCAACTCCTTGGTGCGGGTCTCGACAAGCCGCTCCAGAGACTCGTAGAACACCCGCAACCTCTCGACAAGCGCATTGTAGGCCGATACGAGAACGCTGATCTCATCGCGTCCGCCCGCACGAATCGGGGTGGGCAAGTCGTCGTTTTGGTTGCTGCGGGCAAGATGTTTTGTGATTGCCGCCAGCCGCCGCCCCACGAGCAACCGAAACAGCACGACGATGCTAGCGCCGAACAGTACGAACCAAAGGGTCATAATCAGCACTTGTTTCCATGCCAGCGACGCAACTGCGGCGTCGATGCTCTCCGCCGGTATGGCCACCATGTCCATCGCCGCCACTTGGCCGACTTGGTGATGAAATCCCGCCTTGCGGCCGTAACGTTGTAGCAGCGACTGCGGCGCGTCTTCGGGGCGGCCGTGACAGCGTATACAGCTTTGTTCCATTCGCCGAGCGTGGCAATACGTAAGATAGCGATTGCCGTCCATGTTGATCCAACCAACATACTCCTCTGTCTGTGGATTGCGGCGAAAGAAGGAAAGAATTTCCCTTTCGCCGGGTCGAGCAAGGTTTTCCGGGTTCCGAGGATTGTCGGAAGCGAACTTCAGTATGTACTCCGGAAACCGCTTGCGAACCTCGTTAAACACCTCGCGAGCGACGAAGGACGTAGACATCGTCTCGGGGATGAACTCATCCGGGGCAACCCGCTTCTCCATTTCCGGACGAACGACCTCGCCCACGTATTTCCGAATCGCCAGATCGAAGGCCAGCGCGATCTCGCTCTGGCGGGAAACGGCTTCCTCCAGCGCGGCGCGGCTTTGGGACGCGATTTGCCGGGTCGCTATGGTGCCGAAAACGACACATAGCACGGCAGTCACAAGGAAAAATTTCCAGGCGGCGCTCCTCATCGTTTTATCTCCGGTCCATTGCGGAAACTCCCGTAAAGACTAGCTTATCGCGGCGAGGCAAACACCCGGCCCGCCGGTGGTTCGGTTAGTTTATGCCGGAATTGCGTATCGCGACGGGGCCAAAACCACACTTCTACCGCCAATGGGCGGGGAATTGACGGTGGGCGAACACTCGCCTATGCTCTTAAGTGGGAGAAGGTAACACGTCCCGTTTTCGGGCGCTTATCGAGCTTCAGAGACTGTAGCCACTCATGTCAGTTCTCAGCAATCTCCGTGTCTCCGTAATGAATTTAGCAATCGTCCTTCTCGTTGCCGCGGCGATCGGCGTCTTCATGGCATTCTGGTTTAACCCTTTTCGTGATTCCGCCGAACCCGAGCCATCGGCGTCACCCCGCAGCGACGATCCGTTTGCCGTGGCGCGACGATTGATGGTAGAGCGGCAGCTTGCCGACCGCGACATCACCGACCCCCGCGTGTTGGCGGTCATGGGCCGGGTCGCCCGACATCACTTCGTTCCCGAGGAATTGTGGAAGCAGGCGTATGAAGACTACCCGCTGCCGATCGGCCTGGAGCAGACGATCTCTCAGCCGTATATCGTGGCGTTGATGACGCAGCTTGCCCGCCCCACGGCGGATTGCCGGGCCTTGGAGGTCGGCGTCGGCTCGGGCTACCAATCGGCCGTGCTGGCCGAGTTGTGCAAACAGGTCTACGGTATCGAGATTCTCCAGCCGCTGGCCAACGAGGCCAAAAGACGGATGGCCGAACTGGGGTACGAAAACGTCGTCGTCCGTTGCGGCGACGGCTATCAGGGCTGGCCCGAACACGCTCCGTTCGACGTGATTCTGGTGACCGCCGCGCCGGACCACGTGCCGCAGCCGCTGATCGACCAGCTTGCCCCCGGCGGGCGGCTGGTGATCCCCGTCGGC
>JAUWJC010000391.1 GCA_030607895.1 Pirellulales bacterium | reverse complement strand
CCCCGCTCACCTACGTAGGTCTTAACTACATCAGTTCTCACGATGGGGCGCACATGACGCTGTTGCTCTCCGAGTCGGAGGAGAAATGCTGGTCAAAGAAAAACCCAAATGACAATTTGTTTGCGTTCGGCTGGAATACCGATTCCAGCAAGGACGCCGGCTTCCCATCGTCGCGGCACCCTGGTGGAGTCGTTGTGTCATTCTGCGCCGGGCATCCACATTTTCTCCGGAACGACGTGGACTATGAGGTCTACAAACAACTTCTCAGCCCATGCGGGAAGAGGTGCTCGCCGCCGATGACGAACATCTTGGGCGACAACAGTTACTAAGTACTCAAAGTGTAAGTGCAAGAGATCGCGACTCGTGAAAGGGGCGAGGGATCAGGGACGAGGGGAGTTGTTGTCGGACGGCCGCTAATCGCCTGTCGCCCGGCTCAATACTCAATCGGCTCGAGGAACCAGCCGCGTTGGATGATCTTCCTGGGTTCGGCCTCCAGTTTGGGTACGGCCTTGCCGGTGATCTTTTCGATTGCCCAGGCGCAGGCGTCGCCGAGCATCGTATAGGTGGGTGCGGACTTGTAGAACTTCCGCAGCACGGGCAGCGACTGCTTGTCGTTGATCCGGCCCAGACTGACCGCCGCCATGCGGCGCACCTTGGCGCTTTCCGAATTGACGATGTCCATGTCGCTGAGCCGCCCGCGGAATATCGTGGTGAGCCCCTCGGTGGGCTTGCTGTTTGCATAGATATGCCCGAACGCCCAGACGGCGGCCGCCCGGAGTTCTGCCTGTTTGGTTTTTTCCACGACGGGCGGGTCGGTCAGCGCCGGCATGGGTGGTTTGGGTAAATACAGCCGAAAAAGCGCGTCGGCCTTTGAGTACCGCAATAGCCCCAATCCCTGTATCAGGTGGCTAAGCTGGTCGTATTTGTGCCGAAGCGGCGGGATCTCGACGAATGCCATGGGATCCTTTGCGTAAGCCTCCTTGAGCTTTGCGGCCAAGGCCAACGTGGCCTCCGTTTCGCGGCGGACTTTGTCGAACATGGCGTCGGCCGTGGCGGGCACCTGCAACCGGCACAACGCCCAGGCCGCCGTCACGTATACCTTGGAATCCTCAAACTCCAATAGCTCGACCAGCCGATCGGCCGCCGGTTCGTGATCAAACGCGCCCAGCACCAATGCCGCCTGTTCCAGACCGTGGCGGCGGTCGGTTCCGAGCATCTTCATCGTCGCCGCCCGGACTAAAGAGTCGAGCTTCGCGTCGGAGGCCAACTCGGCCAACGACTCCTGAGCGTAGGTCCGCACGCCCGGGTGCGGGTCGTCGAGCATGATCCCCAGTAATTCGACTGCCTCGGGCGTTCGTTGTCCGAAAAGGGCCCGGGCGGTCAGTTTGCGGACCTTGGCGTCGGGGCTGGCCATGGTCCGGCGATTCAGCGGCTGGATGAGCATGGGGTCGATTTCCAGCAGCCGGCCCAGTGCAATCGCGGCAACCGACGGCTCCGGATCGACCGCCATTTCCAGAAACAACTTCTCCGCCGCGGGACCGCCGTGATGTGCAACCAGCCAGGCGGCCACCAGCCGATCGACGATTTTTCCCGGCGACTTGTCGGCCGACAGGCGTCGCGCGTCGGCTTCCGAACCGGCCGGTTTGAGCAAACCCAGCGCTCGGGCCGATTCCATGCGAATGTCGGGTGCAACATTCGGGTCCAAGGCGAATCGGGCCAGGTGTGGGCAGGCCTTTTTCTCTTTCACCGCCGCGAGACCGTGAATCGCCAACACCAGCGGACCGAAAAAGGGACCAGGTTTAATTTGTGCGAAGCACCCTTCGGGCCGTTCCGGCAAATTAAACCTGGTCCCTTTTTCGGCTGCACCCGTACCCGGTTCTTCCAGCCGAGCCAGCCACACGGCCCGCATCGGCTTGTAGTCCCACCGCACAAGGGCCGGCTCGACCAACTGGGCCATGTCGAACCGGTCGCTTGCCGCGTGCCGGTACAGGACAGGCGCGGCCTGCCGGGCGTCTAATTGGACGATCGCCCGGACGCAGGAGAGCTTCACAATCGGATGCTGATTGGGTGTGTCGAGTGTTTTGGCAAGCGGGCCGGCCGTGTCGGCCAGATCGGGCATTCCCCGCCGATGTGCGTCTGCAATAGTCTCCGCGACGCGCCGCTTGAGGTCGGCCTCGGGTTGGGCAAGGGCTTCCAGCCATAGCGGCTTGAGCTTGGGCGAAAAGACAGGTACCTCTCCCGGTAACTCGAAGTGAGGATCGGTGTCCATTACCGATTCGACCTGGGCGGCCCATGAACCGGGTGTCAGGGAAATCAAAAGCGGTGCCAGGCAGAACAGGACTAACCCGCATTTCTCACCACGCGACGACGTTTCGTGACAGTGTGCCACTGCTTCGCAAGAAGCAGTGCCGTGAAAACTTCGGGGAAAACACTGCTTCTGGCGAAGCAGTGGCACACCGAGGTAGTAATGTTTCATCGTTGTCTTCGATTCAGACATATTTTCGGCCAGCGCGGGTTGCTTTATTCGTCATTCGGGTCGGGTCAAGCGCCAGATCTGCACGGTCAACACAACCAGGCAGCCGGCGCACGCCCAGCCGACAAACCACCAGTTGGCCGGCAGAAGATCGTACTCGGCGAAGCCGGGTACTTCCAGGACACTCAACGCGGCGGCCATTGGATTGACTACCAGTGCCGACTCGACGATTCGGTGTCCGAAGGGGGCGTCGCGCCCAAGCCAGACGAGCGTTGTTCCGCCCCAAATGCCCACCAAAATCGAATACGCGGTAATCGTAGCCGGCGCGGTCTTCCGGAAAAAACTGCTCACCGTGGCGCTTAACAACAGCGCGAAGACCGCCGCCAGCACCAGGCAAACCAGCACGTATGATATCTGCTGTGCCAGGACGGGCATGATGTACATCATCACGGCGTAGCCGGGCAGGGTGGCCAGGAGAATCAACACCAGCGGCCAGGCGACACTCAGAAGCTTGCCGCGGAGAATCTGGCCGACAGACAACCGGGTCATTCGCAGCAATGTCCAGCCGCCGTTCTCGTGTTCCATGCTGATCAGCCCGGCGGCCAGGCTGGGGGTGAGCAACACGACCAGCGCCACCTGCAAGACGACCATTATCCCGCCGATCGTCTCGACGCCCCAATCGAACGTCCCGGCCGTTGCGGCGTGAGTCAGGCCGAGCGAAACCAGCGCGCA
Source organism: Pirellulales bacterium (assembly GCA_030607895.1). GTDB lineage: Bacteria > Planctomycetota > Planctomycetia > Pirellulales > Thermoguttaceae > JAUWJC01. The sequence goes on along the minus strand of JAUWJC010000391.1, from coordinate 1,379 downwards.
GCCGGCAACCAGGCGGAGCATCCAGTGCGAGCGGCCGAACCGACGCGAGCGGAACTCCTTGACCATGACCGGATTGGCAAACCACCCGATCGCCTTCTTGCGGCGCTGCGGGTCGACCAGGAATACCATCCGCCGCACCCGTTGCCGCGCCTTGCCGAGATCGTCGGTGATAATGCCTTGAGAGCGCGAGCGGTCGAACATCGTCGGTCTTAGCCGCGTGGCCGTGCGGATCATGAAATATGCCGTGGTAACCAACGCCAAGATGGCGTAGCGTGTGGGTGTGCCTTCCGCGGCGATCAGGCCGTGCGAGCCGGCGTCGCCGTGGCCGAGAATTTCCATCACCGCGGGCACCGGCGAGACGCAGCGCAACCAGTCGGCCACGGCGACGGTCAATGTCCACTGCTTACCTTGCAGGAACTGGTACGGCCCGAGCGAAATCACCGACAGAAGGAGCGTCAGCCCATAGGTTGCCCGGAGTGCTCCGTCGGTCGAATTGGCGGCGCTGCTTACGAACAGCCCCAGCGCGGTGTACTGCACGGTAATCAGTCCCAGAATGGCATAGAGCATGACCACATCGCCCCAGAAGGAGATTCCACCCATTGCGTAGCAGGCGGCCGCCGCCGGGATGCTCATCACCAACGGCAGGAAGACGAACGCCTGCACACCGAGGAATTTGCCGAAGTAGATCGACCAGGAATTCATGGGCGAACCCAGCAGCAGGGCAAGCGTGCCTCGCATCTTCTCGCGAACGATGGTCGTGGCCGGAAAGACCGGTACAAAAAGCAACAGCGTGGCCAACAACCCGTACCCGAACAGCCTGAACACCTCCTGCGCCTGCACGCCGGACAGGCCTACCCGAGCGTCCGTCGGCCAGCGTAGTATCACCAGCAGCACAAACACAATCGCCGGGCAAACTTGCATGGCCAGCGCCTTGCGCGTGCGCAACATGCCGATCAATTCGCGTTGGATAATGGGGTTGGTCATTGAGAAGTTGTCAGTAATCAGTTGTCAGTAATCAGTGGTCAGTAATCAGTTGTCAGTGGTCAGGGCTGACGGTGCGAAGCCGCAAGCGTTTGAATTCCGCCTTCCCCCTTCATCCTTCATCCTTCATCCTTCATCCTTTGGTTGTCGTTGCGGGTGATCGAGAGGAAGGTGTCTTCCAAGTCGGTCTGGAGTTCACGAAACTGGCTTACGGATAGCCCGGCGCCGATGAGCCGGGACAGTAGTTCGGCCAGATCTTCCTCGGCGTGGCTGGTGCGGAACCGGATGGTAGTCTCTGCCGTTGAGGCGGTTACTTCGGCGTCCGGCGCGGAGTGCGGGCGGATTACATTGGCGGCAAGCTGGACCTGATCGGGCGAGACCAGTTGCACTTCGATCAT
>JAUWJC010000471.1 GCA_030607895.1 Pirellulales bacterium | reverse complement strand
GACATTGACGCGGTGATCGTGGCCACCCCCGATCACTGGCACGTGCCGCCCACCATTCACGCCTGTGCCGCGGGCAAGGACGTCTACGTGGAAAAGCCGCTGGGCACGTCGATCGGCGAAGGCCGGGCCGCAGTCAAGGTTGCCGAGAAGTACGATCGCATCGTGCAGATCGGCACCCAGCAGCGAAGCTGGGAACATTACCAGAAGGCGGCCGAGATCATCCAGTCGGGCAAGCTGGGTGAGATCTCCGAGGTGAAGGTCTGGGACTACGACTACTTCTATCCCGGTTTCGGCTGTCCGCCCGATTGCGCCCCGCCCCCGGAACTCGACTGGGACGTCTGGGTGGGCCCCTCGCCCAAGCAGCCGTACAACCCCAACAAGATCGCCCATCACTACTGGTTCTTCGATTTCGGCGGCGGCTGGCAACTCGACTGGGCCGTGCACCATTACGACATCGTCAACTGGTGCATGGGCGTGACCGAGCCGGTCTCCGCGACCGCCATGGGCGGCTTCATGTGCTTCGACGAGACCAACACCCAGTGGCCCGACACGTTCTCCGGCATCTGCCAATACGGTCCTGGCCCGGTGGCCAAAAGAGGCTTTCTGATGCAGTACACCTTTCGTGGCGGCTGCCGGCGCGAGCACGTCTCCCACGGCAAGTGCTTCTTCGGCACCGAGGCCTCCATGCTGCTTTCGCGCAGCAAGTATGTGATCACCGCCGAAGCGCGCGGCGGCAAGAAGCTGGGCTAAGTGATCGACGCGTTTCGGGGCAAACCGCCCAACCACGCCCAGGTCTTCATCAACAACGTCCGCGGCCACATCAAGCCCTTTGCCGACGTGGAAGCGGGACACCACGGCTCAAACCCCGGCCACCTGATGAATATCGCCTGGCACGTCGGCCGAAAGATCCGCTGGGACGCCAAAAAAGAACAAGTGATCGACGACCCCGAGGCCAATGTCCTGGTGACCAAGCAGTACCGGGCACCGTGGACGCTGGACATCTAGCATGTGGGCCGGATCGCGATTCGGCCTACAGGGATTGGGCCTTTCCTGCATTTTGGGGAACTCTGGTGTATTGACACTGTTTCCAAACAGATTAGTATGACATCTGTCGGGCTGTCGATGTAGTGTCGGCTCCGGGCAGAACGCCTGAACAAATCCTTCTTCGAACCGAAAGGAAACACGCCATGCGGATTGGTATTCACACCGCCAACTACCGGCTTGAAAGCCGTGGCTTCGAGTTCTGCCTCGACAGCATCCAGCGGATCGGCTCCAAGCTGACCGAGTTGAACATGATGCAGGGCCACGACCTGTTCGAGGGCCAGGGCTTCGTTCCCAATGTCAGCATGGACGAAGACCCCCTGGAGATCAAAGAGAAGCTCGAAGCTCGCGGCTTGTCGGCCAGTTGCCTCGATGCCCACTACCCCTTGTGGTCGTACCGCTGTGTCGAGCACCTCCGCCGAGCGATTCTTTTTGCCGGCATGATGGGCGTCGACGCCGTGGCCACGACCGATTCGGATCAACTGCCCGCCGGAATGAGTGAGGAAGAGGCGTTTGCGGCAGTCAAGATCTACCTCGGCGAAGCGCTGAAATTCGCCGACCGTCACAAGGTGGCCGTTTGCATTGAGCCGCACGGGCAGTTGACCAACCACCCCGAAAAGCTGATGCGGCTGGTCACCTGCCATTCGAGCGATTACTTGCGGATCAACTTCGACACCGGCAACACCTTCATCGGTGGCTGGAAGCCCCAGGAGTTTCTCGAGCAGGTGATCGACAAGGTGCATCACTGCCACGTCAAGGACGTTTCCGAGTCGCTTGCCGCCGCTACCCGAGGTGAAGAGACCGGCATCATCAGCAGCGAAGTGGCGGTGGGCGAAGGGGTCAACGCCCAGAATATCATCGAGTGCCTGAAGGTGTTTGACGGTGCCGGCTTTACGGGCGTTCTCTGCGTCGAATGCCACGGAGAAAAGCGATCCGAGACCAGTTATAAATGGCTCTCGCAGCAGGTTTCCGCGCTGGCCGGCCTTAACCGCCCGTAGTCCTGTTTGGTGTTTATCAAGGGACAGTTATGCGATTGAACTCCGTACTGTTGGCAGCCGTCGTATTGGCGGCAAGCCCCGTTCTTGCCGATCCGCCCGAGTTGGCCTTCAACCCGGCCGGAAAGGGCTGTTATGAATTCGACACGGGAGTTGTCAAGGGCACGTTAAGGAACCAGGTGCTTTCGTCGCTGATTCACCTGGCTTCCGGCATGGAGGTGGTGAACAGCAACGGGCTGGGCGTTTTCGGTTACTACCGTGTCTTTTCGAGCGGCACCCGCTACGGCGAGCGGGTGTACCACCGGCCGGCCGTCTCGAAGCTGCTTCGCGACGGAGCCGTGGAGGTCCATTGGCCGGCGGCGGAAGAGCACCCGCTGGAGATCACCGGAATCTATCGCTGGAGCGCGCCGGACACGCTGGATCTGGAAACGATCGTCACGCTGCGGCGGGACATGCCGCGGTTTGAGGTGTTCTTGGCGTCCTACGTTGCGAAGGACTTCCGCGGGTGGGTGTATGTGAAGCCCAATGACCACGGCGCGGGAACGCCCGGCTTCCTGTCGGCAGACGTCAACCCGTTGGTCGAGGGAAGCTACCTGATGTTTCCACTGCATCGGGAGGCGGCGCCGATGATCTTCGACGGTCGGTGGGAGCATCCACCGTCTCCGGTCCAATGGTCCGTGACGCGCCGGCTTGCCGCCCCGATGGCCCTGCGTCGACATCGGCCCAGTGGGGTAACGATCGTGCAAATGGCTACGCCGGAGGACTGTTTCGCGGTGGCCATGTCCTACAACAAGGAGCCTCGCGATGACGTCTCCAATCACTTCTCGATGTACCTGTCGCTGTTCGGTCGGGATCTCAAGGCCGGCGAGACGGCCCGGGCGCATTCGCGGTTCGTGATTGGTCAAAACCTTGGCAACCGGCGCGCGGTGGAGCTTTACAACGAGTTCCTCAAGAAGCGAAAATCGCTAGCCGGGCATGGCACCCATCGGCAACCACCTTCCGCAACAGGAACGCATTAGCAACGTAGGGAAGGATGAATCGTATCGGCGTTCCGAGGCCCTGCGTGAGAACGAGAACCCTCACCTCTTCCGGGTCCAGCTACGCTCGATCTCTTCCAGGGTCTTGCCCTTGGTCTCGGGCAGGAACCGGGCCACGAAGCAGAACGACGCGCCGCACATCACGGCGTAGGTCCAGAACGTGGTTGCTTGGCCGAGATTCTCGAACATCCAGGGCACCGTCTGGGAAACGGCGAAGCAGGATACCCAGAGCGCGACGGTGGCCACCGACATCGCCCGGCCCCGGATCCGCGTGGGGAAGATCTCCGAGAGAACGCCCCACACGACCGGTCCCATGGCCACGGCGAAAGAGCCGACGTAGGCCAGCGTGAAGGCGAAGATCCACGCTGCGGGAAGTGCCTGGGAGAACGCCACGCCCAAGAGCAGAAGCGAGACGCCCATCGCGGCCGAAGTGATCAACAGCAGTGGTTTTCGGCCGACGCGGTCCACTACCCAAATGGCCACCAACGTGAACAGGAGGTTCACTAACTGAAGCGCCGCGGTTTGCAAAAGCGCCCGGGCGGGTGTTACTTCGGTGCTTTCAAAGATTCTCGGGGCGTAATACAGCACTGCGTTGATTCCGGTTACCTGCTGCAGGATGGCCAGGATCACGGCGATCCCCACCGCCACGCGGATT
>JAUWJC010000478.1 GCA_030607895.1 Pirellulales bacterium | reverse complement strand
CCCCCACCCCGACCCCCCCGCGTTTCCCAGGCCGGTGCTCGGATGGCGGGGGGGGTCGGCCGCATGCGGCAGGTCCACCGGGGCACTGAAACACCCCGACCGCCTACTGCCGACTTCCGACTTTGGTTACGCTTGGCGTGGTGTTCTCCGGCAAGTCCAGAATCAGCTTGCTTGCAGGGCAAGGTGGCAACTCGATGTGGAAGTCAATCGCACCGTTTGCACTGTTTCCACTTACACTGTTTCCACCTACACTGTTTCCACTTACACTGTGGCGACCGACGAGTGACCAGTCGAACCGCAGCTTGCCGGAGCGACGGACCCGCAGGCCCAAGATACCGTTTTCACCTATTCCCAGTGAGGCGGGTTGGGGCGGATCGCCGGCCCAGCTTGCCTTGCCGATTGCCAGTCCGCACGGCTCCAACGGCAGGAGTGTTTCCCCACCGGCTGAGTGAACACTGTCGGCCAGGTGGACAACGTCGAGCGTGGCCAGGCCGTCGACCAACCGGCCCCCGTCCGTGCCCGCCATTCCGTCCAGCCGTGCCCGGTATTCCGCGGAGACCACGGCCGCCAAGGCAGGCCCACGCCCGCCACGCGACAGGGTAGCAAACGCTGACGAGCGGGCAACCTTCAGCAACCGCTCGAACTGGGCCGGTTCCATGGGAAGGTACTTGGCGCCATCACGGGCACAACAGTCTTGCAAGCGATCTGCCGGGGCATATTCGCGGCGGAACCGCAACACGTCGGTCTGGGCGAGACAAGCCGTCGCCGACAGCAACAAGAAGCAAATGACGAATGACGAATGACGAATGACGAATGACGAATGACGAATGCGCAAACGCCCATCTTCCGACCGTGCGGCAGTAGGCACTAATTCGTCATTCGTGCTTAGGCATTTCTTCGTCATTCGTCATTCGTGCTTAGGCATTTCTTCGTCATTCGTGCTTCGTCATTCGTGGGAAGCGGTGCTCGGCAGAGGCGCGGGCGCCGGTGCCGCCGCGGTCGACGCCTGCTTGCCGGCGTTCTGCCAATGGCCAGACTGCGGCCGATATTCGGTTTGGGTAGAGCCCTTCTCCAGGCTGGAGATGGACATTACTTCCAAAGCGGTGCCGCGCCGCCGCCGCGATACACTCCGCTGGAGCAAGCCGGCCAAGAGCGTTAGAGCCAGCCCCAAGCTGGCGGCCTGCAGGAGCAACAGTGTTGGGTCCGGATAGAGCACGCCGGCACACAATAGCAGCACTGCCGCCCCCAGCAGGGTTCCCGGATGCCGGCTGGCCGGAACGTAAATCAACAACAGCCCGGCAATAAGTGCAACTCCCGAAGCACCCAACACAATCCAGGAACGGTTCACGGTCCACACTTCACACCGTCCGACCGTCCCCAGGCTGCCGAATAGGTATTGGTTTGTTCCCCGCGGCACGGCCGTTCGATGCGGGGCTCCACTCCAGGTTTCCAGTTGCTGCTGTTGCAACAACGGATTGCGACCCCAGAAGACGCCGTTCCATCCCCAGGCGAACTCGCTGGTAAAACCGGCCGGGCCGACCACGACATGCTCGTCGCGCGGCAGAACCAATTGCCAGTACATCCGACGCACCCAAGCCTCGCGTCCCAACCGGACGATTTCCAGAGAAAGATGGCTCCAGGGATGGAGGGAAGGGGGGGGAGGCCGAGCGTCGGGAAAGTGGTAGCGCATCTCCAGCAGATGCTCACGTTTCTCGATGCGTTGATTCTCTGTGCGATTGGCATCCTCCGGAACCGCCACGATCAGGTGGCTTTCGGGTGTAACCTGGGCCGTGACACGCTTGCCGTCCAACAGCAACTCCACCTCGCCAAGCGCCACTCCGGTGGGTACGATCAACTTGATGTCTTTCTGATCGCTGGTGAAGTGGAACACGGCCCGATCCTGACGAGTGGTTTGGGTAAGCCACGTCTGGACAAAGCATCTCTGGACAATGGTCGACCCCAACCCTTCTCGATCCTCCAGATGCACCACCAGAACGACTTTGTCTGTCCGCTCGGTAGCCGACAGCGGCAACCCGTTACACTGCGTCAATTCACACTGCGCCAACCACTCCGAGTTGCCCTCATGGATTACCCAGGGGCCGCCGCGATGTCGCACCCCAAACGCGGCCGGCGCGGTCACATACAGCTTGTTGCTTGTCAACTTTCCCTCGACGGGCATGACCAGCGGGACGGTCCGCACAGTGCCCGTTTTCGACACAGTGCCCGTTTTCGACACAGTGCTCGTTTTCGACACAGTGCTCGTTTTCGGCAGCAATCTCTCGGTTGCCAGGGGATACCGGATCAATAGCTCGCAAAGTCCGATCCTGGCTCCCGGCAATGACACCCGCACCTTCACGCGCTGCGGATGTTCGTCCGCATCGAGCGGCCCGGGAAGTACCGCAGTGTTCAATAAGACCGGCGACAGGTTTCGGCCGTCCAGCAGAACTTCCAACTTGTCCGAGTTGGCCAGTTCCCGCGGCACCTCGAAGATCAGCTTGTCTACCGGCTCGTAAGCTACCTTGTATGCCAGCTTCTGTTGGACCCCCCGTCGACGCAATGCCGCCGACGCAATGCCGGAGAGCCGATCGAGGTTGATCTGCGTGGTCACATCCACGGAGATGGTCTGGGTGTGGGTGCGAAAGCCGGCCACAAAAGCGGCCTGCGACGCCTCGCCCCGATAGAACAGCGGGTCCTGTTGACGGTCCGGCAGGTCCATCCGCGGCACCACCTGCTGCCGAACGAGCCCTTTAATCGCGTCGGCGTCGGGTGCCAATTCCACGTTGTCGTCGGCCAGCACCACCACGACCGCTGGTCCCGGCGAGCCGGCCCGCGGCCGCGGCCCCCCGAACGCCCGCGATTTGGTCCCCGGACTGATCTCCCGGTGCGCCTTGGCGGTCCGCTCCATTTGGCCCGTCGATGGCTGCAAGAGAGGAATCGAAAGCATTTTCGATTCGTCAACCGCCACCCCGTCGACGGCCACCAGGTTATCCGGCCCCACTTCGTCGAAGTGCCAGCCGGCCAGGTCCACGTCCAAGATAAAAGCCTTCGCGCCGCGCACCGAGTACTTCAGCTTTGCCTCCAGCCGCACACGATCTGCCTGGACCAACAGGAGATACTCCGGCTCGACGGTAATTCGCGTTTCTCTGGGTACGACTCTCGCGGTCAGCGAGTAATTTTGCCCAAGGTACTCGAAGCCGGCAACAAGGTCTTCGTGACGGAGCGGATCGGGCATCTCGTCCACCTGGCGGACACCCTGGCTGGGACCCCACAATACGCGCCAATCGCCGGAAACGGCCACCGCGATGTGTCCCCACTGTCGGGCAGTGCCCACCAGTTCAAAACCACCCAACTCGGACCACTCGTCCGGCTTGCCGACCTCGTGAGGCCGTCGTGTGGCCAGATGGACTTCCACCGGTTCGGACGTCTTCTCCGAGAGGCGGATTTCCACCAGCCGCCTGTTGCCAGCGGCACCCTCGGTGGTCGTTACCGGTACAATCGTGTAGCCCGAAGGATTACCCGCCGTCAACTCGGCATCCTTGGGTAGCCTAACTCGGAATTGATCCAGCGGCGCGCCGGAACCCCGGACCGTAAGTGTGGCTTCGCTTACTTTGTTGCGGCCGTCGATCTTGACCAACACGGCACCAACCGCCTCCAGCACTGTCGATGTTTCGACGGCCTGGCGTTGGGACTTGCACCAACTGAGTT
>JAUWJC010000076.1 GCA_030607895.1 Pirellulales bacterium | reverse complement strand
TAATTTCAAGGCTAAAACGGACGTTTGGAATCGCACGAACTTTTTCCAGCCTAACAGCCCTAAACACCTAAACACCTAAAAACCTCTATCGAAAATCCTGTATGGTTCCGGCTCGTCCGGGTTAGGCAGAGGTGTAGGTTATGCTTCAGCATAACATCGCGTCTGAATGCGTTATTCTGAAGCATAACCTACTACTACTACTACTATCAACTATCAACTATCCACTATCCACTATCCACTATCAACTATCAACTACCCATGTTTGAGAGAGAAGTCAACCAGCAGAACGTCACGGAAGCCGAAATAGTGGTGGTGATCCCTTCCTACAAGGAAGCCGACTCCATCGCCCATCCCACGCAGGTGGCTTCCGAAGGCCTTCAGAAGTACTTCCCCGACAGAAAAGGCGTAATCATCAACGCCGATAACGCCTCGCCCGACGGAACGGAAGAAGTCTTCCTCGGCACGGAAACCGGCGTGCCGAAAATCTACATCACCACGCCCCAGAACACGCCGGGAAAGGGCTGGAATTTCGCAAACGCCTTTCGCAAGAGCTACCTGCTTGGCGCCCGGGCGATTGTCTGCGTCGATGCCGACCTGATATCGATAACGCCCGAGTGGATCAAGTACATGGCCGAGCCGATCCTCGACGGGTGCATCGATGACGGGTGCATCGATGACGGGAACATCGATGACGGGTGCATCGATGACGGGTGCATCGATGACGGGGGCGTCGATTACCTGACGCCGCTCTACTCGCGGCACAAGTACGACGGCACAATCACCAACAACATCTGCTACCCGCTGATATACGGCGTGTTCGGCCGGGACATTCGCCAGCCGATCGGCGGCGATTTCGCCCTGTCGGCTCGGCTTGCCCAACACCTCGTCTCGGTTCCCTGGCATCGCACCACGCACCAGTACGGCATCGACATCTTCATGACCATGAATGCCTTGCTGGGCGATTACCGGATTGCCCAGGTCGGGCTAGGCGCGAAGATTCACAAACCCAGCGCCCCGAAACTGGGCGAGATGTTCATCCAGGTTGTAAGCACGGCCCTGATGACCGTGGCCGCCAGCTTCAAGAAGTGGAAATCGATCGACTCCATCCAGGAGACACCCATCTTCGGCCTCAAGGAATTGGACCCGGCACAGGACCTCGATGTCGATCGCGAAGCTATCCGCGGCAATTCCGTGAGGGATTTCCACCAGAGCCTCCAGCCGTTGAGAGAATACCTGAGCCCCGCCATTATCGGGCGGCTGGAAAAGACTTTCGCCCAAAGCGACGGGCCGCGAATAGACACCGACTTCTGGGTCGACATACTCTTCGACGTGATCGGAGCCTTTCCCACCTGCGACGATCCGCTCCGGCTGGTCGAGTCAATGCGGGGCCTCTACTTCGGCCGCGTGTTCAGCTTCATGAACGAAACCTGGGACCTCACCAGCGCCCAGTGCGAAGAACCAATCCGCCAGCAAGGCATCAGAGTCTTCGAGCGCCGCAACGAACTGATCGCGCGGCTTGAAGCGGTGTGACGAGTCAGCAGCCCCCAAGCTGGCGTTTGACCTGCGATCAGGTTTTAGCTATAGTACACAGAAGTGCGGAGCCGGGTCGTGTCGGCCCGGAATCTTGGTTGCGGACAGGAAATCAGGTCATGACGGATTTGCTTTCAGAGGCCTTTGCGAAGGCGTCGCGGCTTCCGGAAAACCTCCAGGATGAGCTTGCCGAGACCCTGCTGGACGAATTGGCCTGGGAAACTCGCTGGAACCAGACTCTGGGGAAGTCCTCTGACATGCTTGACGAAATGGCAGAGGAGGCCCTGGATGAGTTCAAATCCGGCCGCACCACGGAAAAGGGTTTTGACGAGCTTTGAAATCCCGCCTCACGCAAAGATTCATTGCTCTCTTTGAGCACCTGCCCGAACGGGTCAAGAGGAATGCTCGCCGTAACTATGGACTTTGGCGTGAGAACCCGCATCATCCAAGTCTCCAATTCAAAAGAGTGGGCAGGAAGCATGAAGCGTATTCGGTTCGCGTTGGCATCGGCTGGCGCGCTCTGGGCATCAAAGAGCAAGACACGATTGTCTGGTTCTGGGTTGGCTCTCATGCCAACTACGAACACCTTCTCAAGCAGTTCTGACATGACGGAACTCCGGGGCGGAACTCCGAGGGGAACTCCGGGGGCAGGCCGGTAGTAGGGGGTGCAAGTGGGTGCGGCGGCGGTTATAATTACTCTTAGTGGCCGAGGCTGCAACCATACGGAACGGTTCCGAAAGATCCACAGCAATGGAGGCCCTGCAATGAGTTCGTCTTACCGTCTTCCCTGGCGCTGTCTCTGGCTGAGTGTACTTGTCGGGTGTTGTGTTCCCGCCGCGGGAGGCGCCGTCGCGGGCGAGCCGACCCGGCCGATGCGGGCGATGCGGGCGTTGGTCGAGGCCGATTGGATCGACCGGGACGCACAATTCACGGTGGCAGGCGACCCAAAAGCGGTTGCAGAGGTCCGGTTCACACTGGCCCACACCCGCGACGTGGTCCAGCGGGGTAACAAGCTGGCCGAGCGGAATCGATCGGGGGCCGACCTCAAGCGCCTGGAACCACTGCTGGCTAAGCTGAGGCAGCTTGACGATCGCTTGGCAAAGCTCGAACGGACCGGCAAGGCACCCAGCGACGTTCGCCGGAAGGTCTATCTCGAAGCCCGATCGCTCCTCCGCCAGATCGCCTTCTCGAACCGGCTTCTCGACATGGACAAAATCCTCTTCATCAAGCGGCACGACCCGGTCGGGTACATCCACATGTGCGACCAGTACTATGGCTGCAACGCCAAGCCGGGTGGAGGGCTGTTCGCGCTCTGCGATCCTTTCGGGCCGAACCCCAAGGTGATCAATCTGCTTGAGAATTCGGTTGTCCAGAAGGGTCGCCTGGCAGGCCGAAAACTGGAAGGGGGAAGTCTCCTCTCGCCCGAACTGTCCTACGATGGCCGGACGATTCTGTTCGCCTACAGCGAGGCCAAGGCCTATGCCAAGTACCAGGGCAAGACGGCCTACGAGTGGACGCCCGAGTGCTCGTACCACATCTTCAAGGTGAACGTCGATGGCACGGGGCTGGTGCAGCTTACCGACGCAGTGAACGACGATTTCGACCCGTGCTTTCTGCCCGGCGGCCGGGTGGCGTTCGTCACCGAGCGTCGGGGCGGCTTCCTTCGTTGCGGCCGGAACTGCCCCACCTACACGCTCTACTCGATGGAGCCCGACGGTAGCGACATAATCTGCCTCAGCTTTCACGAGACGCACGAGTGGCAGCCGAGCGTGAACAACGAGGGGATGATTGTCTACACTCGCTGGGACTACGTCGACCGCGACACGAACGTTGCCCATCACATTTGGATTTGCTATCCCGACGGCCGCGATCCCCGCTCGTTCCACGGCAACTATCCAAACGACCGAGCGAGCCGGCCGTGGATGGAGATGAGCATCCGGGCGATTCCCGGCTCGCACAAGTACGTTGCCACGACGGGCGCTCACCACGGCCATGCATTTGGGTCGCTGGTGCTGATCGACCGCCGTATCGAGGACGACAACGCGATGTCGCAACTTACACGGCTGACACCCGACGTGCCCTTTGCCGAATCCGAAGGCCGTCCCATACGCAACTACATGGTCTACGGCACGGCATGGCCGCTTAGCGAAGATGACTACCTGTGCGTCTACGACCGACACGTCAAGAACCGCGGCATCTATTGGATCGACCGGTTCGGGAACAAGGAGTTGCTCTACCGGGACCCGTCGATCTCTTGCCTTAGCCCGATTCCGCTTCGGCCTCGGCCCATGCCTCGGGTGATTCCGGAAGGGACCACGCAGACACTTGCCGCGAGAAAGGCCGGCGGCGGCGATCGGCTCGCCACGGTGGCCGTAATGAACGTCTACGACAGCGACTTCGATTGGCCCGAAGGGACCGAGATCACGCACCTGCGCGTGATCCAGTTACTCCCCAAGGCAACCAACCCGCCAAACAAACCGCGAATCGGCGTGGCCAACCAGACGAACGCCCGGTCGGTGCTGGGTTCGGTGCCGGTGGAAGCCGACGGGAGCGTTTACTTCGAGGCCCCGGTCGGCAAGCTGATCTACTTCCAAGCCCTCGACGCAAAGGGGATGGCCGTGCAGTCGATGCGTTCGGGGACCTACGTTCATCCGGGCGAGCGGCTCACGTGCCAAGGTTGCCACGAGCACAAGCGCCGGTCTCCGAGCGAGCCGGTCAAGGTGCCGTTGGCGCTGCGACGTGCCCCCTCCAAGCTGCAGCCCGATTACCAGGGCTCGAATCCGTTCAACTACGTGCGCCTGGTGCAGCCGGTTCTGGATCGCAACTGCGTGGGCTGTCACAAGGAAAAAAAGGCGCTCGATCTGACCGGGGTTGTCGAAGGCTCCAACCGGTTCACCCGATCTTATAATAACCTGGCCGGGAAGTACGGGTTCTACTTCCACGTTACCAACGGGTCGATCAAGACGGGCGTGCACGGCGGCAGCCGGACGATAGCGGGCAAGTTCGGCGCGAAGGCGTCCGAGTTGCTCAAGTACATGGGCCGGGAACATTACGGCGTGAAACTCTCCAACGAGGATTTTCACCGCCTGACACTCTGGCTGGACTGCAACTCGGAGTTTCTCGGGGCGTACGAAAACATCGAGGCCCAAGCCCGCGGTGAAGTGGTGCTGCCGTCGTTGGAGTGACCATCGGAGTTGAGGCCATGTACTTTACGTTCCAGTGTTCGCACTGCAACAAGCGGTTGAAGGTGCAGGAAGAGGCCGCCGGCCGCAAGGCGGCTTGTCCGTACTGCAAGGCCTCGATGATCGTGCCCTCCCCGCCGGCCGAAGCGGAACCCCCAAGTGACGGCACCGAGGCCTTTCGGGGAATCGGCGATTCGCTGCCGAGTCGTCCGTTACCCGTGCGGGATCGCAAGAGGCGACATGCCCGACCGTCCAAGCAAACATCGTCCGGCAACGCCTGGTCCGATCGAACCAACGTGAGCATGGTAACGAGCGGCCTGGCCGGCCTGATCGTTGGCGTGGGGTTTCTCGCCATGTTGTATCCTTTCTCCGATTACTATTTCGGCGAATTGTTTCTCGATCGAGGTTGGGTGCCCTACGTGCTCGTTTTCTTCCTTTTCTGGTCCTTGTCGATTCTGGTGCTCAAATCGCGGAAGCTGAAACGCCAGAAGGCGTTGATGCTGTTCGATCTGCTACCCAACGAGTTGTCGGAAGACATCACGCAGGAGTCGCTCGACAAGTTCCTCAATCACATTCACGAGATGCCGGTCGAACCGGGCGACAGTTTCCTTATCAACCGGGTAGTGCGAGGACTGGAGCACTTCCGCGCCCGCGGCAGCAACCCGGAAGTGGCCGCAATGCTGGCCTCCCAGTCGGAACTCGACTCGAACGCCGTCGACTCCAGCTACACGATTCTGAACGTCTTTATTTGGGCCATTCCAATTCTCGGGTTCATCGGCACGGTAATCGGCATTAGCGCGGCGGTGGGCGGATTCTCCGGCTCGCTGGAACAGGCACAGGATATCTCCGTGCTCAAGGATTCGTTGAACAACGTGACCGGCGGGCTGGCCACCGCGTTCGACACCACGCTGATCGCCCTGGTGATGAGCATGTTGGTGATGTTCCCCTCCAGTTCCATGCAAAAATCGGAAGAGGACTTACTTAACTCCGTCGATGAGTATTGCAACGAGAACCTCCTGAAGCGGCTCAACGACGGGCAGGACACGGGTCTTCAGCCCGGCTCGGGCATCAACAGCCTGGCACTGCGAAGGGCGGTCAACGCAGCCATGGCACCGCACCACGCCGAACTGCAAACCTGGCCCGAAAAGCTCCAGGCGATCGGCTCCACGCTAACCGACGAGGCTGTCAAGGGCTGGGGTGATATCAACGACCGGGTCAATGAGCAGATCAAGCAGCGCCAGGACGAGAACGTCGGGCAAATCGACGACCTCGACCTGTTGATCGGTGAGTTCCAGCAGAACCTTGTCATGCTCAGCCAAAAGGCCGAAACCGTCCAGGAACAGGTCGTCGATTCGATGGGCCAATCGGCGGACTCGATGGGCCGGTCGGCCAATTCGCTGCGGACCTATTGCACCGCGCTGGAAGAGGGTCTGTCCGGCTTGAACGACGTGCTAAGGGAACTGGGTCAAAAGCAAGTCGTCGTCCAAACGCAACCCCGCCGCCGGTGGTTCTTCCGCCGACAAGACGGAGACTGATACCGTGGCCAGACGAAAACGGAAAACCAAGCTGACGGTCTCGCTGTTCCCCTTCCTCAGCATTCTCGCCTGCGTGATCGGTACGCTTACCCTGATGATAACCGCCTTGGCTTTGGGCCAAATGGATACCGACACGGTAGCCCGGGCGGAGAAGTACGAAAAGGCCTCGCGGCAATTGGAGACCGACCGCGACGTCATCCGCCGCATGAAGATCAAGATCTCGCAAGTCGAAGCTTACGCCGGCGGCAAACTGAAGGAACTGGCCGACGCACGACGCCGGTTGGATCGGCTTCAGCGGGAGAAGCTGAGCATCCTTCGGGCGAAAGACGGCGAGAAACCGCCCGTCGTCCTAATCCCCACCGTCGACCCGGAAAAGCAAAAACGGGAACTCAGCCAACTGGAAGACGAACTACACAAACAGAAGGAGGCGATGGACCGACTGCTGGCTGAACTCAAAGAGCGGAAGAAACCGCCCGAGGAAGCGGAGGTCCTGATTCAGCCGGGTGGCTCCGGCGTGGATCTCGACCCCACGTTCGTCGAGTGTGCTGCTTCCGGTATCGTAATTTACGAAGGTGCGCAGCCACACCGCGTGCATCGAAAGGACCTGGCGACCGACAAGACCTTCACGGAACTCTTGGACCGCGTGGCAAAACAGCCAAAGGCAACCGTGATATTCCTCGTTCGCGACGATGGGCTGGGTACCTACCACGCCGCCGGTGCAATTGCCCGATCGCATTACGCGCGAAACGGCAAGCTGCCCGTCGTGGGACACGGAAAGATCGATTTGAGTTTCTTTAAGGGCAAAAGATGAAGGGGGAAGGCGGAAGGCGGAAGGCGGAAGGCGGAAGGGGGAAGGCGGCCGCTTGCGGCTTCGCAATGTTTGCTCTCAACTCTCAACTCTCAACTTTCAACTCCCCACCATGCGACGAAGAAAGAAATCGGCTGGAGCAAGTCTCGATTCGTTGCTGGACACGATGACCAACGTCGTGGGCATCCTGGTGATCCTCTTGACGGTCACGCAGATTGGCGTGCGCGATGCGGTCAAACGTATCAGCGCTACCGACAGCGTCAGCCCGGAGGTTGTCGAAAAAGCCGGCAAACAGGCCGACGAAGCCCGCCAATACCGCATCAGCGTGTACAAGCACCTGGAGTCGCTGGTCAAGGACGATCCGCGCGACGTTTCCAAGGAGCTGCGCCGAGCCAAGAAACAGATTGTCGACCACCAGGCCGATATTGAAGTGCTTCGAGAGGGGAAAGACCAGAGAACGCGGCAGGCTGAACTCGATGCCAAGCAGCGCCTGGACGAGGCGAAACGGCTGATCGAGCAGCATCAAGAGAAGGTCAAGAAGCTGACCGACCAACTCAACCAGGGCGAGCAGGAGTTGGCCAGGCTGCGGGCGCAACTTGCCGACACTCCCAAGCAGGGGCCGCTGGAGGCGAAGGTCGTCAACCTACCCAATCCCAGGGCCGCACCAAAAGGCACTCTGCCGCTTACGTTCATCTGCCGCGAAGGCCGGCTGATGTTCGTCGATATCAACGGCCTCCGCGGCCGGGCAATGAAGAGGGCGGATTACATCGTGATGCGAAACAAGCTCGATCGGGACCCCAAGGCCGGCATCGACGGCAAGGTCCTCTGCGAACGGTTCAACCAGAGGAAGATCAGGGACCGAAACATCGAACTCTCGCTGGCCGTCGCCGGCCGATACCCAAGGATCGTCTTCGGACGCATCAAAGGCGAGGGAGAAAGCGCCGAGTCGCTCGAACACGCCAGTTCCCGATATCAACAGCAATTACGCCGAATCGACGCAAAAAAATACTACTTGCGGTTCCTCGTTTGGCCCGACAGTTTTGAAGCCTATCTGGAAGCCCGAAAGATGGCCACCCAGCGGGGACTTCTCGCCGGTTGGCAGGGCATGAGCACGGCGGGAGAGTACACGGAGTCGTTGGGGGGGAAGATTCGCCTCGGTCCGCCGCCGCCACCGCCGAAACCGCAACCGAAACCGGCCGCCAAGCCAAAACCCAAGCCGAAACCACCCAAACCGCTGCCGACCGACGTTATCGACTAACGCAAACAAAAGAGACGCGCCATGCCGCAACCGTGCGAGCGAATCGACAAGTTCCGCGTCGCCATCCGAGCGTTCGGACCGTTCGAGACGGCCATCAAACGAGAATGGGCCGCTTTCCAGGAGGAGTCCGGATGTCGCCTGGAACTGGAAGCCGCTCAACTCGATCACCATCCGTTGTATGTGGACCTCTTCGAGAAAGAAGGACTCGAACGGGGTGACTGGGACGTCGCGTTCATCAATACCGATTGGGTGGCCGAAGCACGCCAATCCGCCGCGCTCGTGGACCTGGCCCCGATGATCGAAGCCGATCCGCCCGAGGATTATCCGGACGGTTGGACACCCTCGCTATTGCGATTTCAACAATTCGACCGGCAGACGATCGGCCTTCCGTACCACGACGGGCCGGAGTGCTTCATTTACCGCAAGGACCTGTTCGACAATCCGGCCGAGCAGCGTGCATACGAACAACAACACGGCGAACCGCTGACGGTTCCCCAAACATGGGACCAGTTCGTCCGTACGGCCCGGTTCTTCAACCGGCCACAAGAAGGACTCTTTGGAACCGTGTTCGCCGCTTATCCCGACGGGCACAACACGGTCTACGATATCTGCCTGCAACTGTGGACCCGCGGCGGCGAGCTGTTCGACGCCGAAGGCACCATGCAGCTCGATACGCCGGAGATGATCGAGGCCCTTACCTTTTGCCGTGCGATCCTGAACGACACCTCGGCCGTGCACCCGAAATGCCGCCAGTTCGATTCGGTGAAGACGGGCAATGCCTTTGCGGCGGGCGAAGTGGCCATGATGATCAACTGGTTCGGTTTTGCCTCGATGTGCGAGACTATCGATCAGTCGAAGGTCAAGGGCCGAGTGGCAGTCGCGCCGATTCCACATGCCGAAGGTTGCCGAAGCGCCTCGCTGAACGTCTACTGGATGCTCTCGATTGCTTCGGGCAGCCCGCACCAGGAGATCGCCTACCAGTTCATCCGGTACTGCATGAGCCGGTCCAACGATAGGCAGCGAACGCTGGAGGGGGTAATCGGCTGCCGCAAGTCGACGTGGAACGATGAAGAAGTCAATAGCCAGATCCCATTCTACGGACAAATGGAACACCTCCACGCTCATGCCCGCGAACTGCCGAGGCTGGCCAACTGGGTGGGTCTGTCAAAGGTAGTCGACCAAATGGTCCTGAAAACCATCAACACCGATGCCCCGATTGAATCGATCGTCGGCGAGGCCGAGGCAGGGTTGCAATGTGGCGGCGGGGAGTCATAATGTGTGAAACTTCGAGACTCCGGCAACATTACGGAATACGGTAGGGTGGGTGCTTGCACCCACGCACAACGCGCACGGACAACCGCAAATTCACGTGGGTGCAAGCACCCACCCTACGCATGTCTACCGAACAAATCGTCCAACATCCAGTACGAGGAGAACTCCAGATGAACGGCAATCCCAGTAAGACGCGCGTGAAGCGGACTTCGCGACGCGAGTTTCTGAGCGGTTCCACTGCCGCGGTACTCGGCGCGAGCGTGGCCGGAAACCTCGGCATCGCTCGAACCGCCCATGCGGCCGGTAGCGACCTGATTAAGATCGCCCTGATCGGCTGCGGCGGGCGAGGCACGGGCGCGGCCATCCAGGCGCTTGGCAACAAGGCCACCCCAAACGTCAAGCTGGTGGCAATGGCCGACGCCTTCCGGGACCGCATGGAAAAGTGCCTGAAGGCCGTCCAGTCGCGATGCAAAGACAAGAACAAGATCGACGTGCCGCCGGAGCGGATGTTCGCCGACTTGCTCGGCTTCCAGAAGGCGATCGACTGCGGGGTCGACGTGGTGTTGATTTGCACTCCCCCCGGCTTTCGGCCCATGCAGTTCGAGGCGGCGGTAAAGGCCGGCAAGCATATCTTCATGGAGAAGCCCCTGGCGGTCGACGCGCCCGGCACCCGCCGTATCATGGCGGCCAACGAAGAGGCCAAGAAAAAAGACCTGGCCGTGGCGGTCGGGCACCATCTGCGCCACGAGACCAAACACTGCGAAGTCATCAAGCGGCTTCAAGACGGCGCCATCGGCGACATTAAGTACATGCGGGCGTACTTCAACTCGAGCGGCGTGTGGACCCGGCCGCGGCAGCCCGACCAAACGGAAATGCAATACCAGGTCCGCAACTGGTACTATTTCAACTGGGTATGCGGCGACCACATCGTCGAGCAGCACGTGCACGACCTGGACGTGATGAACTGGATCAAGGGCGAAACCCACCCGGTCGAAGCCAACGGCATGGGCGGCCGCCAGGTGCGAATCAGTAAAGACCACGGCGAGATATTCGACCATCACGCAGTCGAGTTCACTTACGCCGACGGTACGAAGATGTTCAGCTTCTGCCGTCACATACCGGGCTGCTGGAACAGCTTTTCGGAACACGCCCACGGCACCAAGGGCCATGCCAGCATCCAGGGACACGGCCGCAGCGAGATAGTCGTCGACGGCCAGGAGCCGATGCGCTGGAAGCGGGGACCCGACGGACACCAGGTCGAGCACGACGACCTGTTCGCCGCCATGCTGGCCGGCAAGCCATACAACGAGGTCGACTACAGCGTGAATGCCACAATGACCGCCATCCTGGGGCGCATGGCCACGTACTCGGGCAAGGTGGTCTCCTGGGACGAGGCGATCAAATCGACGCTCGACTTATCGCCCAAGAGCTACGCCTGGGACGCCGAAGCCCCCGTCAAACCGGGTCCCGACGGCATATACCCCTGCGCTATGCCCGGCGTCACCAAAGCCTGGTAGGGTAGCGCGTGCGAGAGCCGTAGGGTGGGCATTGCCCACCGGAACGAAGCCGTAGGGTGGGCATTGCCCACCGGAATGAAGATCATCGGCAGTCGGAAACAAGAACGGTGGGCATTGCCCACCCTACTTGCCTTCAGTGAAAATGTCGGATAAGGTAGAAATGGTTCGTTCGCATGGATGTTGTTACGGATTTCGCCAATGGTAGCTTTGTGGGAACAGAGAGCGTTGCGAGGGGCGATTTGCACGTCGGCAGTTGTACTCCTTCTTGTCGGTCTTCTTCTTGTCGGCCTTCTTCTTGTCGGCCTTCTTCTTATCGGCCTTCTTCTTGTCGGCCTTCTTTGGCTTGTTGGTCTTTTTCACCTTTTTTGTGACGGAAGCATCTGCAGCCACTTGGTCGTGGGCGAGGGCCCATGGTGCAGCGGCGATGGGTTTGAGTGGCCAGCGCTTCTTGCCGTTTTTCTTGAGAAGCTTTTCGAGTTTCGAAACTTCGTCGGGATCTACTATCCAAC
>JAUWJC010000645.1 GCA_030607895.1 Pirellulales bacterium | reverse complement strand
CTGCCAATTCATCTTCTCCAGCAGACTGGAATGTCTGCTCCATACCTTTGCCACCATCGTAGGGACGGTTCCGGCCTTTTCCCGTCTGGCGATTGTACGCCCTTGGCGGAAACCGCACCTGCCTGACCCAACGGAAAGGAGGTGCGACGCGATTGAATCCTTGTAAACCCCCAAATCCATGCTGTAGGCAGCAGCCTGGTCCGTGGGAACCGTAACTTGCGTGCAGCGTATGCTTCACGTGAAGTGCCCTCGGTGATTACGTTGTGTTGATTTTGTTTGTTTTTAGTAGTTCGTACGTGCAATTCTGTCCGTGATGATTGAGTAATTGATTTCGAAATCGCAACTTCTATTGAAGGGCAAAAGCAATGAAATGTAGAAAACTAAGTCTGTTTATTTGTATCGTGGCCGCATTGGCCATGTGCTCGGCTGTGCAAGCGGTGGAGGTGGGGCCCATTCCCACCGGCGGCATCACCGCCACCGCGTCAAGCGCGTTCCCGGGCTATCCGGTGATGTCTGTCGTCGACGGCACGGGCCTGAGCGGCGACTATCCCGACGAAGTCCACGACTGCCTAATTTCCAGCATGTGGAATAACAACGGCGACCCCGTCGCTAACGAGTGGTTCAAGGTCGATCTGGGCGCCAGCTACTTCCTGGAGACCTTAAGGGTCTGGAACGGCAACGAAGCTGGCGCCGGGGGCTTTTGGGGCATTGACCAGGTCGACATCTACTACTCGAACGATGTGGCCGATCCGGGGGAACCGGGCGTCGGCGGCGGCTGGACCCCGCTGGGTACCGCCGGCGACCAGCACTTCGACCCGGGTACCGGCACCCCCGACTACGGCCCTCCCCAGGAGATCGCCCTGGGCGGCATCACCGCCCGCTGGATCGGGCTGGACATCAACTCCGGTATTGGCAATCAATCTTGGATCGTGCTCTCCGAGTTGCAGTTCCTCGAGGTCGCAGGGCCGGCCCGCGTGCTGGACCCCGCCGCCGACACCATAGTTCTCGGCGAGGCGGGCCACACGTTCACCGTCTCGATTGCCAACGCAGACGCGCCCACGGAAGCCGTTACAGTAACCCTCGGCACGGATCCGACAGGCATAATCGACGTCCCGGCCGAAGTGATAATCCCCGCCGGCGAGCTTAGTTCCGATCCCGTGAGCGTCTCTACTGTTGCCTTGGGCACGACCACCCTGACGGCCACCGCCGCAGGATATCACGACGGCACGTCGCAGTACGATGTGCCAACCCCGTCCCTCGAGCTGGCCCCCGCCGAGCAGACCATGATTCTCGGCGAGGCGGGCCACACGTTCACCGTCTCGATTGCCAACGCACTGGCGCCTGCAGGAGACGTGACGGTCAGCCTCGGCACGGATCCGACAGGCATAATCGACGTCCCGGCCGAAGTGATAATCCCCGCCGGCGAGCTTAGTTCCGATCCCGTGAGCGTCTCTTCTGTTGCCCTCGGCACGACCACCCTGACGGCCACCGCCGCAGGATATCGCAAAGACACGTCGGATTACAATGTTCTTATCGGGTACCCCATTCCCACCGCCGGCATCATCGGCACCGCCTCAAGCACTGCCTCCGGCTATTCGGTGATGTGTGTCGTCGACGGCACGGGCCTGAGCGGCGTCTATCCCAACGAAGTCCACG
>JAUWJC010000443.1 GCA_030607895.1 Pirellulales bacterium | reverse complement strand
CTTCCAAGAAAACGATTCAAAGAGTGACCTTGATGTATTGACACTTGTCATTGTTACGACACAAAAGTGACCTTGATGTATTGACACTTGCCCACTACGCACTATCCACTACCCACTATCCACTACCCACTATCCACTACCCACTATCCACTACCTACTACCCACCATGTCGTCCACTACCACACCCCGATACCTGGTTCCGTTCCATCGCAAACAAGTTCCACACTTCTTCACCGACGTGCGGGTGATAGGCGGCGGACTGGCGGGTCTGCGGGCGGCATTGGGTGTGTCGCCCGAACTGTCGGTGCTGGTGATTACCAAGGACGGGCTATCGCACTCCAACAGTGCCCAGGCCCAGGGTGGAATCGCCGGCGTGCTGGGACCCGACGATCGGGTTGAAGACCACGTAACCGACACCATCCTGGCCGGCGGGTCGCTTTGCGACAAAGACGTGGTCGCGATGGTTGTCCGCGAATCGTCCGAGCGAATCGGCGAACTAATATCCTGGGGAACTAACTTCGATCGAAGCGGCGTCCGCCTGGCCCTGACTCGGGAAGCCGGACACGGTCGCCATCGAATCGCACACGCGCTGGGCGACGCCACGGGCAAGGAGATCATCCGCGCGGTGGTGAATCGGGTTGTGCAGTCGCCGCACATTGAACCGTGGGAAAACACCTTCGTACTCGATCTGCTCACACACAACGGCGGCTGCCGCGGCGCGCTGGTCTGGAATCCACAACATGGAAAAACGCTGATTTGGGCCAAGCAGACGATTCTTTGCACCGGCGGGACGGGCCAGGTGTATCGCGAGACGACCAACCCGGATATCGCCACCGGCGACGGCATGGCAATCGCCTATCGGGCAGGCGCCGAGCTGCGCGACATGGAGTTCATGCAGTTCCATCCCACCGTGCTTTACATTGCCGGCAGCAGCCGAAACTTGATAACCGAAGCCATGCGCGGCGAAGGGGCCTACCTGATCGACCGCACCGGCCACCGCTTCATGCCCGACTACGACCAGCGTGCCGAGCTTGCACCACGCGACGTGGTCAGTTGGGCAATCGTCAGCCAAATGGAGAAGACCCAGTACCCAAACGTCTATCTCGACCTGACCCACCTGGACCCGGACATGGTTCGCGGCCGATTTCCGGGAATCGCCACGCTTTGCCAGGAGTTCGACCTGGACATTACGCGAGACCGAATTCCCGTTCGGCCGGGGGCACATTACATGATCGGCGGCCTGGTCGTCGACCGCCATGGCCGGACAACGGTGCCCGACTTATGGGCGGCGGGTGAGGTAACCGCCAGCGGGTTGCACGGGGCGAACCGGCTGGCGTCGAACAGCCTGTTGGAGGCCCTGGTCTACGGCGCCCACGCCGGCGAAGAGGCATCGCGCGAGGCGGCCAAGATAGACGACAACTTCTGCGCCCCAATGCTCGAGAACCCCGGCGTCAAACAAAGCAGTGAACCGTTAGACCTGGCCGATATCCGCAACTCGCTAAAAAGCCTGATGTGGCGGAACGTGGGTGTGCGCCGCAATGCCGATGAGTTGGCCGAGGCGGCCGAGAACATCGGGCGTTGGTGCCGCTACGTCTTGCCACGGCAGTTCGCCGATCCCACGGGCTGGGAGCTTCAGAACATGCTTTGCGTGGCACAGCTTATGATCCGGGCCGCGCTCCAGCGCGAGGAAACCCGAGGCTGCCACGTGCGGACCGATTTCCCCAATCGCGACGACGAGCACTGGAACCACCACACGAACTTCCGCCGGTAATAAAGCCGCGACCGGCGGTTGCGCCAAGGGAAAACGTAGTGTTTTCTTGTCGTAACTGTTCGCGGCCAGTTGGGGACTGGTCCATTTTTCGGCCAATGGACGCATTTCTTGGTCCATCGTTGGCCGAAAACATGGACCTGTCCCCTTCCGTGGCGGCGAAGGGGACAGTCCCATTTTCGCGGCCGATACGTTCCTCTTGGAAGTAAGGCCAATCACGCCGCGAAAATCGGGACAGTCCCCCCTAGTACCCCTATGGACACGAACGGTGGAGGCGGTATAATGATTGATTCTACCATGCCCGGACCGGGGTGCCCCGGTCTGTAGATTTCCTCAACTGTCACACCCATGGAGCGACTGAGCATGACAGACGAGCAAGGTCCTGCCATGATCGAGGCCGAAGGGCTGACGAAATATTTTGGCGATTTTGCGGCCGTCAGGGATGTATCGTTCAAGATTCATCGGGGCGAGGTGGTGGCTTTTCTTGGTCCCAACGGGGCGGGAAAGAGCACCACGATGAAGCTCTTGACCGGATACCTGGCCCCCTCTGACGGAGTGGCTCGAATCGCCGGACACAATATGGCCGATGATCGTTTAGCCGGTTCCACCCGACTGGGGTACTTGCCCGAAAACGGACCATTATACCCAGACATGACCCCGCGGGGGCTGCTGGAGTTCTTCGCTTCGGCGCGTGGGCTTACGGCGGCGCGCAAGCGGGCGCGGATCGACGCGGTGATCGAGCAGTGTGCCCTGGGTAGCGTCGTCGGCAAGCCGATTGGGAAGCTTTCTCGCGGTTACCGCCAGCGGGTAGGCATGGCCCAGGTGCTTCTGCACGAGCCCGAGGTGCTGGTCCTCGACGAGCCGACCGCCGGTTTGGACCCGAACCAGATTCACGAAGTCCGCGAGACCATCCGCCGCCTGGGCAAAGACAAGACCATTCTGCTGTCGACCCACATCCTCCAAGAGGTCGAGGCGATGGCTGCCCGGGCGTTGTTCATCGACGAAGGCAGACTGGTTCACGATGCCACGATCGGCGAATTGACCACCAACGGCCGCTCGCTGGACGACCATTTCCGCGAGTTGACGGCCGTGTCGCAGTAGGAAGGCCGCTTGCGGCTTCGCACGAATGTCCAGCCACATCCCTAACAGTCTAAACCCCTAACAGTCTAAACCCCTAACAGCCTAACGGTGAAACCCATGAACACGAGCGTTCTTGGAGCAGTCTTCAAGCGGAACTTCGTCAGTTACTTTGCCAATCCAACCGGTTACGTATTCATCTGCGTATTTGTGTTGCTAAGCGCGTTTGCCGCCTTTTGGCCGAACGAGTTTTTCAACGCGAACCTGGCCAATTTGGACCAGCTCAACAAGGTGTTTCCATTCATCATGCTGGTCTTCATCCCGGCCATCACCATGAGCATTTGGGCCGAGGAGCGCCGCGAAGGGACCGACGAGCTTCTGCTGACGATTCCGGCGGGAGATTTCGACATCGTGCTGGGTAAGTACCTGGCGGCGGTAGCCATTTACAGTGTCTCGCTCGTGTTCTCGCTGGCGTCCAACTACATAGTGCTACAGACGCTTGGCGATCCCGACATTGGTCTGATTCTTGGGACATACATCGGTTACTGGCTGGTTGGCCTGGCCATGCTGGCCGTTGGAATGGTGGCCTCGTTTTTGACCGGCAACCTTACGGTGGGCTATATCCTGGGTGCCGTGTTCAACGCGCCGCTGGTGTTCACCGCGGCCGCCGACGTGATTTTCAAGCCCGAACTGGCAACGGCCGTCAATGCCTGGAGCATCGGTGGGCAGTTCCGCGATTTCGGCCGAGGCATTATCAGCCTCAACGGGATGGCATACTTCCTGATGGCAGTGATGGTGATGCTCTACCTGAGCATGGTGCTGATCGGACGCCGGCACTGGGTCCGAGGCCGCGACAAGTATCTTATGGTGGTTCATTATCTCATCCGCACCGTGGCGCTGGTGGTTGTGGCCGTCGGGGTGAACATGCTTTGCGCCTTTGCCGGCGCGCGGCTGGATGTAACCAGCGAGCAACTCAGTTCGCTATCGTCCCAGACCCGAACGCTGCTTGCCGATCTTGAACTCACCCGACCCGTCCAAATCGAAGCCTTCGTTAGCCCCCCCGGGCCCGAGTTGTACGACCAGCAAGGTTTGACCCTTTTGCCCATGAGCCGCGAGTTGCAAGCCCGGGTTGGTGGGAAAGTGCCGTTGCG
>JAUWJC010000423.1 GCA_030607895.1 Pirellulales bacterium | reverse complement strand
CGCGAAGGGCGTGTTTGGGGCACCTTTCCACGCCCTTCGTTCCGCACGGCGTGCCCCCAATTTGAACAGCTGAGTTCCGTAACTCGGCACCCAGGCGGCGCATGCCTTCGGCGGGCGAGACGGTGGGCTGGTAGCCGAAGTCGTTGCGGGCGCGGGTGATGTCGAAGTAGTGGGAGGTGGCAAGCTGGGCGGCGAGGAACCGGGTCATGGGCGGCTCGCCGCGGATACCCAACAACCTGTAGCCCACCTCGAACGTCGCCCCGATTCTCCACGCCGCCGGTAGCGAGATCGACTTGGCAACTGGTGGCAAGTCGGCCAGGGCCAGTATCTCGTCGATCCACTGCCAGCAATTGACCGGCTCGCCCTGAGAGATGAAGTAGGCACGGCCTGCCACGGGAGAGTCCGGCACAAGCGCGTCGGCCGCCCGTAAGTGGGCGCTTGCGGCGTTCTCGACGTAGATCATGTCGACGAGGTTCGTGCCGTCGCCAACCCGGCGGAGTCGCCCCGACCGGGCCCGAGCCAACAGACGGGGAATCAAGTGCCGATCGCGCGGGCCCCAAATCAGGTGCGGCCGCAAAGAGCAAGTCGACAGCCCGCCGCCGTTGGCCGCAAGCACTTCCTGCTCGGCCAGGGCCTTGGTGTGTGGGTAATGACACAGCCATCTGCTCGGATAGGGGGCCGATTCGTCGACGGCCCGCTGGTCCGTGCCGTCGAAGGTAACGCTGGGGCTGCTGGTGTAGACCAATCGGCCGACTCCGTGCGTGCGGCAGCCCTCGATAACATGGTGCGTTCCCAGGGTGTTTATCCCGTGGAAATGCCTCCAGGGCCCCCAAATCTCGGCCACGGCCGCGGCATGAAAAACCACGTCGATTCCACGGCAGGCAGCCACCGTGGCCCGGCGGTCGCGAATATCGGCGCGAACGGTCTCGACGCCCAGCGCGGCGAGTTGCGGATAGTCTCCTCGGCAAAGTGCGCGAACGTTGTCGCCCCGCGCGACGAGTTGTTCAACAAGATACAGGCCGAGGAATCCGCCGGCCCCGGTGACTAGTGCGTTCACGGAATCCCAATACGGACCATAAAGCCGCGACCGTTGGGCGCGGTGAAGGGTTCGGAAATCGCCTGTTCCTTGTCCCGACCGCGCGCCACGGAAGGGGACAGGTCCATATTTTCGGCTAACGGTTTACCCGAAAAAACGTCTTCTGACCGAAAAATGGACCAGTCCCCAACTGGCTATGAACGATATCCTATTTCTTATCGCCGCCACCCACCTCGTCTATGTCCTTCATGATCTTTGAGACATCGCCGTCGGGATCGTCGTCTTTGTCGTTTTCGGCGCCTTCGGCAAACGGGTCGGTTTCTTCATCAGCAGCCGGCTTGTCGCTTTTGTCGGCCGGTTTCTTCTTGCTTTCCAGGTCTTTGATTCCCTGCTCGATAGCGGGCACGCCGCGACCGGGCGGCAAAGGCTCCTCTCCGGTATTCGCCCGATCAAGCGCCTTGGAAAGCCTGCCGGTCTGGGCACCAACCGGCTTTTTTGAAGAAATATCTGTATCTTCCTCGGACAACTCGCCAACCATCGTGATGGGGATCTGGAAGCTGAGCATTCCACTTCCCCCAAAGGCCGTGGCGGGCAGTTCGAGCCGGAGGAATTTGGCCTTGTCGATCGGCGGCTCGAAGATCACGACGTCCACGATCGACTTACCGGGATAGATCGAGCCGGAGGAGCTTTGCCCCTCGACCAGCGCCCCGCGAAAGACCTTTTTCGTCTTCTGCGTGTACGGATTGCCGAAGTTGTCTTTAAGAGTAACCCCCAGGTTACGATCGCTCCAACTGGTGTAGGCCAGTTTCTTCGTGGCGTTGGTATTGCACAGTTCGAGCAGGATGACCAGGGCCTCCGACTTGGGCCGGGCCGCACGGCCGGAAGATCGAACCATCTTCGGTCGGCCCACCTCCGCCGAGATGACCTTCACCTGCACGTCCCCGCGTTTGATCGGTGACTTGGAGGCGTCCGACCACTTGCCGTCCGCTCGATCGGCGTTAGGCTCGTCGATGTTCCCGATGTCTTCTTCATCGAGTGCTTTCGACTGACCCGCCGGCTCGCCGGACGTCTTGGCCACTTCCGAGGCCTGCTTGCGCGACATTGCCACTACCAGCGCGATACCTCCCAATACAACGATCGCCAGAAGGAGCCCGCCGACCAGCAGCAAGTTACGTTTTTTCTGCTTTCCACTCGGATCGGCGGCGTCGGTTCGGCCGGCAGCCTTGTCGCCGGAATTCCGCTCGGTGGCGACGACACCAAACTGGTTGGGTGCGGCCGCGCCGCTCGATTCCGCCTTGGGTGAAGCTGCCGTTGTAGGGGAGACTGCGGCGGCCGGCTCGCCCGCTTTCTCGTCTGGTAGCGCGGGCGGCTCCGCCAGGGGCTTGGCAACTCGCGGAGGCACCGGCTTCGCCTTCGGCGGCGGCTTGGTCTCGCCGGCACGCGGCAGATCTTCCAGCGGCTTGGCCACCAGCACGGCAGACGAATCGGAGTCGGACTTCGCATCCGACTTGGGCTTGGCCTGCTGCGTAGCTGGTGCGCCGCCCTTTGAAAACAGACCCTTCACCCGACTGGCCGGCACCCAGGATCCTTCCGGACCTTGCCGCACCAGAGTGTCGGGCTGAAGCCTGCCTTTGTCGGCCATCGACTTGAGCGCTTGCGCCGACAACGGGCCCCGTTCATACCCCGCTATCTTACAGTACCACTGAGTCGCCATTCACCGCACCCTTAGCCGAAAAAGGGACCAGGTTTAATTTGTGCGAAGCACCCTCCGGGCCGTTGGGGCAAATTAAACCTGGTCCCTTTTTCGGCCCAAACCCCGACTTGCCCCCCTTCAGCTTCTAGTGTAGTGTTTTCAGTCTGCCACTGCCAGCGAAAAAGGGCCGCCTCGCCTCACACCTTGCCCGCCGCCCAAGCGGCCAGCTTCTCGCGAAATATCTTGGCGTTATGGCGGATATCGACGGGAAACGCCGGGTGGAACAGGAAATCGCGTATCCCGGCGGTCAGCGGGCCGGACTGGCCCAATTGGCGGATTTCCTCCAATATCTTCTCCCGCTCGACGCGGATGCCGAAAAAGGGACCAGGTTTAATTTGTGCGAAGCACCCTCCGGGCCGTTGGGGCAAATTAAACCTGGTCCCTTTTTCGACGCCCGCCGCTTCCAGTACGATCACCGGCCGCTGGGCGCCGGGCGGTCCAACGCCGACCAACGCGCTGCGAAAGATGGCCGGATGTTGGTTGAAAATCGCCTCGCAACAGACCGGATACATGGGGCCGTCGGCCGTCAAAACACGATGGGCAAGCCGGCCGCAGAACCAGAACCGTTCCTCTCGATCAAGATACCCTACGTCTCCCATCCGATGCCAGACCTCGGAGCCGTCGGCGATCTTGCCCAAGGCGTTTGCTTCCGGACGGTTGAAGTATTCCCTGGTAACAACCGGTCCGCGGACGATTAGCTCGCCGATTTCGCCCGCCGCCAACTCGTCGATCTCGTCGATCGAGCGGATTGGGCCCTCGACGATGCGGATCACTTTCCAATCGATTCCGCCGAACCGCCGTCCCACGCAGACGCCGGCCCCTTGCCGGGTTTGCGCGGCCGTGCGGCCGAGCACTTCGGACGCGGAAATCGAGGCCACCGGCAACGCCTCGGTCGCGCCGTAGGGCGTGTGAATCTCGCCTTCCGGATGGATGCACTTGGTCATTCGCTCCAGCACGTGCGCCGGAACCGGGGCACCGGCCGAGAGCACCCGACGAACCGTCGGAAGCCGGACACCGTGATCCTGGCAGTATCGGCCCACCCGATTCCAAATGGCGGGCGAGCCGAACGTCTGCGTTACGTTCCAGTCGGCGGCCGCCTCGAGACACTTGGCCGGATCGACTTGCGCCGGCCGCGAGGGGTCCATGTCGGGTATGACCGTCGTCACGCCCATGGCACAGTTGAACAGCCCAAAGAGCGGGAAGCCCGGCAGATCGACCTCGCCCGGACGGATGCCGTAAAAGTCGCGGATCTCGGTGACTTGGGCGTCGAAATTGCCGTGCGAATATAGCACGCCCTTGGGCGGGCCGGTGCTGCCGGTGGTGAAGATGAGCGCCGCCGGGTCGTCGGCCGCGGTGACGGACAACTCGTCGCCTTGGGGGGGCGTGGAGCGCAACTGATCCAGCGTGACGCCGCCCCAAAACCAGCGACGGCCCACCGTCACGTTCCATCGGG
>JAUWJC010000418.1 GCA_030607895.1 Pirellulales bacterium | reverse complement strand
TTAATGAGGCGTCTGCAGGCCGGCGTTGGGCCTCGGGCGGCCGGCTCGCGTACAGAGCTTATTCGCCGCGGATTTTCGGAACTTCAACTCGATTTGGCCCGACGGCTGTTCGACCCGGACCCCCAGGTTCGCCGGCAATTGGCCCGTTCGTTGCCGTCCGGGCGGAGTGTGAACCCGGCGCCGTGGCTATTGCTGTTGTGCCGCGACAAGAACGCCGAGGTACGCCTTCTGGCGATTACCCTGTTGGCCACCACCGCCGATCCGGTCCTGTTAGAGCAGGTCGAACAGATCGCTCGAAGGGACTCGGACTCGCGCATTCAGCGTCAGGTCGAGCGTATCGCCGGCCGCAATCGCGGCAGGATTCGTTAAGGGTTGTACTCATCACGCTCCGAGTGATGTAGCTTCGTCACGCGGAGCGTGACGAGTACAGCGGGTCGCTACTGCCGTGAGATCAGGCCGAAATCGAGGCCGATTACCCAGACCATCAGGCCGAGAATGAAGGCCAGGCCCAGATACGTCAGGACCACCTGTACTCGCTCGTTGGCCGGCTTGCCGCGGATGCCCTCCCAGACGAGGAAGACCATGTGTCCTCCGTCCAACAGTGGTATCGGCAGGAAGTTGAGCACCGCCAGGTTGGCGCTTAGCAGAGTCAGGAACAACAGCAGTCGGGCGGTTCCCCGCGAGGCCGAGCGGTAGGCCGCCTTGGCAATCTCGACCGGCCCGCCAAACGCCTTTGCCGAAACCTGCTGCGTGCCGACCTTGTGGAGCATTCTCAGCACCAGGGTCATCGATTCGATGGTTTCGGCGGCACCCAACTCGACGGCCTCGCTCGGCGAGCTTGCCTTGCGGTCGAAGCTGACCGCCTCGAATCGGAAGCCGCGCTCGGGATTGAACCAGTCGGTCGCTTCGTACGGCTTTAGCGTCATGCTACGACCGTCCTTCAGGTCAAACTCCACCCGAGTGCCCGGCAACCCCGATTGGAGCACCGCGATAAGGATTGGCCAGAGCGGTTTTTCTGGGCTGAAGTCTAGTGCCAACTCGGTTTGGGTGAGTTGCGGCTTCTCGTATTCGGTTTTCAACTTCTCGATGGTTTGTTCGTCGGGCGGAAGGAGCGTTGCCCGCGTGAGAACGTCTCCAACTTTTACCCCCGCGGCAGCGGCCGGACTGCCTGAGATTACCCGTTCGACCCGGTTTTCCACCCGATAGGCGATCCCCAGCGAGTTTGCGGTTACCGGCCAATTGGTGTCGTCGATGGGCACCTCGAAGGTCATTGGCTGTCGCAGTGCAGCGCCAAGCTCGATGGGCCGGTCGGTTCCCTCGCGGCGGATGGTTAGCGTAACGGTCCCGCCGGCCTGTTTGCGTAGCCTATCGGGCAACGTCATCGGATCGCCCGGCGTCCGGCCGTCGATCTTTTCGATCCGGTCGCCCGGTTTGATGCCCGCCCGGGCCGCCGGCGAATGGTCCTGGACGGCGGTCACCGGGCCCATCTCCATGACCAGCCCCAGCCGCTTCATCGGTCGCGGGGCCACCTCGATGGTGATCCGCTCGGGGCCGAAAAAGGGACCAGGTTTAATTTGCCCCAACGGCCCGGAGGGTGCTTCGCACAAATTAAACCTGGGCCCTTTTTCGGCTCGCTCGACCGTGACGCTCAACGGCTCGTCGGGATGTTGTGTTAGTTGAGCGCGAATCTGGCCAAAACGGTCGACTGGCGAGCCGCCTATCTCCACGATTCTGTCGCCGTGATGGAATCTCGGCCGGGCCAAATCGGCGGGCGAGCCGGGACCGACCGGCGGTATGTCCATCTCTTTCGACCAGAGCATTTCGTCCCGGCCCAAAAGCGACGTGGTCCGAGGATTCGAGATGCCGATTCGAGGTACCAGCCAGGTGCGGTCGGGCATTACGGTAGCGGTTAGCTCTTGTTGAACGCCGGGACGGCGAATCACCAACGATATGCCACCGTCGATGTCGCCAAGCGAGACGCTTGTTTGCAGGTCGCGAAACTGGTGGACCGGCTTGCCGGCGATCTCAACGATCCGGTCGTCCACCTTCAGATCGGCCTGCCAGGCACCCTGGCCGGGCGCCAACGCACCCACCCCGCACGGCATCTGCTTCACACCCATCCCATAGGCAATGGCCGCCATCACGAACGCAAAAATCACGTTCATGACCACGCCCGCCGAGATAATGGCCATCCGCTTGGGTACGCTTTGGGCCAGGAAGCTGCGCGGATCGTACAGTGCGGCTTCGGCCTCGGCGACCGTTTCGGTGTCGGCCTGCTCGTCTTGCCCGTTCTTGGCTCTGTTCTTGGCTCTGTTCTCGTCTTTGTTCTCGGTGTCGGCTTCTTCCTTGCCGTGCGATTTCGCCCGCTCCAATTCTTCCTGGAGCCGGGCGGGGTTATCCTCCTGGCCGAGCATCTTCACGTATCCACCCAGCGGCAATATGCCAATGCCGTACTCGGTCTCACCCCAGGTGAACTTGCAGAATTTCCATCCACCGATGTCGAATCCCAGATAGAACTTCTCGCACTTCACACCGCAGAGCTTCGCAACGAGGAAGTGCCCCAGTTCATGCACGAAGATAACCATTCCCAGGCCGACGGCAACCTTGAGAACAGCCAGCGAAAAACCGATTAAGTACAAACCCAACGCGACACCTCCTGGCGAGCCCAACGGTCTGCCTCGAATAGTTGTTCCAAGGTGGGATTCGGATCGAAGTCGTGATGTTCCAATACTGCTCGGCAGGCCGGCACAATTTCATGGAAGCCGAGTTCTTCGTTCAAAAAGGCGGCTACCGCCGCTTCGTTGGCCGCGTTTAGCACCGCCCCGGCCGTCCCGCCGCTTCGGGCGACCTCCAACCCGAGCGATAAGGCGGCGAACCGCTCGGGGTCCGGCGGCTGGAACTCCAGCTTGAGGGCCTGGCTCCAATCGAGTTTTTCGGCCGGGCTGTTGCGCCGCTCGGGCCACGTCAGGGCGTACTGGATCGGCAGCTTCATGTCCGGCGGGCTGAGCTGCGCGACAATCGATCCGTCTATGTATTCTACCATCGAATGAACGATTGACTGGGGATGAATCATCACGCCGATTTGCTCGGGGTCAAGATCGAACAGCCAGCGGGCTTCGATGATCTCCAGGGCCTTGTTCATCAATGTGGCGGAATCGACCGTTATCTTCGGTCCCATGTTCCAAGTGGGGTGTGCCAGGGCGTCGGCCACGGTAACTTGAGCCAATTGCTGGGGCGAATATGTGCGGAAAGGCCCCCCACTAGCGGTAAGCACCACCCGGCGAACCTCTTCCCGACGGCCTGCCTGTAATGCCTGAAAGCCCGCACTGTGCTCGCTGTCGACCGGCAGGATTTTCGCACCGTTTTTCCTGGCAAGCTGCGGCAGGAGCGGTCCGCCCGTCACCAGGCTCTCCTTGTTGGCCAATGCAACCCTCTTACCGGCCTCCAACGCCGCCCAGGTGCCCCTCAGGCCGGCGCTGCCCACTATGGCCGATACGACGATGTCCACCTCCGGATCCGTGACAACGTGGGCGACCGCGTCGGGGCCGGTGAGCAATTCGACGCCTTCGGGCAGCTTGGACCAATTGTGGCGATTGGCCGCTGCCTGGTCGGTTAGGACGATCCGACGAGGCCGAAACTGCCTGGCCTGTTCCTCCAGCACCGCCGCACTGGTATGGGCCAAGAGGGCCACCGCTCGCAATTGCCCATCGGAAGCGGCAATTACCTCCAGGGTGCTCAGGCCGATGCTTCCGGTGGAGCCCAACACGGCGACGTTCGTCTGGCGGCTGGTCATGCGTTGGGGGAGGAGGCGGTTCGAGTGGAGGGTTTTGACGATCGTACCGATTGGGCCGGCGGATTTCGGACGCAGATACCCATTCTATAGGGGTTTCCCGTCACGACAACCCGACTTTCGCGCCCGGGCAGCCATGCCGGCAAAAACGGTGTACTATTATGGGTAGGTGTTTCGGAGCCGGGCCGTGTCCGCCCGGTATACTTGGCGCGGTCAAGAATTGAGGTTTTTGGATTGAGTTGTCAGTTGTCAGTTGTCAGTTGTCAGTTGTCAGTTGTCAGTTGTCAGTTGTCAGTTGTCAGCCTGAAGACTTGCCGGAGCCGTTGTTTCGGCTCTTCCGTTTTTGGGGGCAAGAGCGAGCCGCCGGGTTTACCCCGGCGCTGCCTGGCGCAGGGATAAACCCCACGGATCGGCGGTTACCGACAGAACCACGAAAACTGTCAATCGACGAGCGTTTTGCACCTAAAAACGGAAGAGCCGCTGTTTC
>JAUWJC010000034.1 GCA_030607895.1 Pirellulales bacterium | reverse complement strand
TCCATGCCAGGTAAATGTGAACGTTTCCAGCCCACATCCTGACAGAAAGGCCGTTTTTTGTTTACCTCAACTTCCACAATGCCCCAACTTCACGAAAGCTAGCGTGCGGAAAGCAGGTTACGCTCAATAGACATCTACCCTTGCGCCAAACGGAGGTGCATGACAGTGCCATTCGGGTCTAACGCCCATTTATTATTGGCCCTCCACGAAGGTTCGTCAAGGGCAAACGGCTAAGGACAGACACTAATCCCGGGGCCACAACACTGATTTCTCTTGACGCCTTTCGGGTTGTCGGCATAATGGGGGCATGGCAAGACTGGCGAGAGTGTTTGAGTATCCGGACGCTCACTATCACATGACGAATTTGGCAGTCCATCGGCGACTGGAGTCGCCTCCTACAAAACCTCAATTTCCGGTATACTAATGCCCGGGGATTCGCTGTGCTCATCCCTGGGCGTTAGCGTTCCTGCATTACGTAAAGGAGACAGCCAGTGGACGTATACGAAGCCATCTCTAAGCGCAAGAGTGTTCGTGCGTTTTTGGATAAGGACGTGCCGGAGGAGGTTATGACTCGGCTGCTCGAAGCGGCCCGACTGGCTCCCTCGGCAAGCAACCGGCAGGAGTGGCGGTTCGTTGTGGTGCGCGATCCGGAAAAGCGAAAGGCATTGGGCCAGGCTGCACGAGGCCAGACGTTCGTGGGCGAGGCCCCCGTCGTGCTCGCTTGCTGTGCGGAGACCGACGATCACGTGATGACGTGCAACCAGCGTTGCTATCCGATCGACGTGGCCATCGCCATCGACCACATCACGTTATGTGCAACCGCCGAGGGATTGGGTACCTGCTGGAGCGGCGCGTTTCACGAAGACCAGGTGAAGCAGATTCTCGGCATTCCAGCAGACATCCGCGTGGTGGAACTGCTGCCGCTTGGCTACCCACAAAACCCTTCACCGGTCGATAAGCATCGCCTGCCGCTTGCGGACATCGTGAAATACGAACGGTGGGCATAGCGATTATAGAGCCACGACCGGTGGTTGCGGTATTCCCGGGCAACGGGCCGACGATCCCGCGACCACCGGTCGCGGCTTTATAGTTTTTTCGCGGACGGGCCGATCAGGTCTTCGATCTGCTGTTCGTCGAGGTTTTCTTCCTTTTCCAGGGCGGCGGAGAGCGTGTCGAGCGTGTCGCGATTTTCGCCGAGCAGTTGCTCGGCCTCGTCGGCCGCCTTGCGGAGGATTCGGACCATCTCTTCGTCGATCACGCGGGCGAAATGTTCGCTGAATTCGCGTGGCCCGGCCATCTCCTTGCCCAGGAATGGATGGTCCTCCTCGGCGCGAAAGGCCACCGGCCCCAGGCGTTCGCTCATTCCCCAGTGTGTAACCATTCGTCGGGCCAGTTGGGTTGCCCGTTTCAGATCGTCTTCGGCCCCGGCACTGAACTCGTCGAACACCAGCTTCTCGGCCGCCCGGCCGCCCAGCAGGAACAGCAGCCGAGTGTGCAACTCGCTCTCGCTGATGTTGAGCCGGTCTTCCTCGGGCAGGAGTTGCGTAGCGCCCAGTGCCCGGCCGCGGGGAATGATCGACACTTTGTGGACCCGATCGGCCCCGGGCACCAGCCAGGCCAGAAGCGCATGGCCCGACTCGTGAGCGGCGGTCATCGTCTTCTCTTTGTCGGAGAGGACTTCCTCGCGTTTTGCGCCCATGAGGCCTTTATCGCGGGCGTGCTCGAAGTCGTGCATGTCGACGGCGTCTTTTCCCTGTCGTGTTGCCCAAAGCGCGGCCTCGTTGACCAGGTTACGGATGTCGGCGCCGGTCAGCCCTACCGTTCCGGCCGCCAGCCGCTCCAGATCGACGCTGTCGTCCAGCGGTACGTCGCGGCAATGGACTTTGAATATCCCCAGGCGCCCTTTGCGATTGGGCCGATCGACCGTGATGTGGCGGTCGAAGCGCCCCGGGCGCAGCAACGCCGGGTCGAGGATATCGGGCCGGTTGGTGGCGGCCACGACAATCACCGATTCGTTCTGGGTGAAGCCGTCCATTTCGCTGAGGATTTGGTTGAGCGTCTGCTCACGTTCGTCGTGTCCGCCGCCAAGTCCGGCACCGCGGCACCTTCCCACGGCGTCGATTTCATCGATAAAGAGGATGGAAGGTGCGTTTTCCTTGGCGTTGGAGAACATGTCGCGGACCCGACCGGCACCCACGCCGACAAACATCTGTATGAACTCGGAGCCACTGATCGAGAAGAAGGGCACCTCTGCCTCGCCGGCCACGGCCCGACCCAGCAGTGTCTTGCCCGTACCGGGTGGCCCCATCAGCAGGACGCCCTTGGGCACGCGGCCGCCAAGCCGCTGGAATTTTTCGGGATCTTTCAGGAACTCGACCACTTCCTCCAGTTCGTGTTTGACTCCCTCCAATCCGGCCACATCGTCGAAAGTGATCCGTGTATCGCCCGTCTCGTACCGTTTGGCGGGACTCTTGCTGAACCCGGCCAAGAGCCCCCCGCCCATGAACTGGTCCCTGGCCCGTCGAAACATGAACCAGACCGCGGCAAACAACCCGACCGTCACCAGCAGATACACCACCAGCAGCATCCCGGTATTGTCGGTCGGCTCCTTGGCCGCGTACTCGATACCGAGCTTTTTCCTCAAGACCTCGTCCAGTTCGTGATCGACCAGCGGATAGGGTGGCAAGACGGTGACGAATTCCTCGCGGAGCGTCGGCAGCTTTCCCTGTTTGTCTTTCTTGCCCCTGGGATCGACCGGCGGCTTCTTAAACTTGCCGTAGACTTTAGCTCCCTGCACCTCGGCCGCGGTGATGTTATCGGCGGCCAACTCGCGGCGGAACATGCCGTAACTGATCGGCGACCGCTTGATCGAGTCGCCACCGAAGTACAAAAAGGCGAACACCATTACCAGCACCAGAAGCAGCCACTTCGTCGACGTGCCGAAACGCCGTGGCGGCGGCGTCTTCTCCGGCGGTTCGGGAGTTTTGGTGGGTTCCTTCTCCATCAGCTTCCTTTTGGTTTTAATCGGTGTTCAATCTGTGTTTCATCCGTGGCTCAGAAGAGAATCCAATGCACGGTTACAAAGGGGTGCGAAGCCGCAAGCGGCCCCCTTCCGCCTTCATCCTTCATCCTTAATCCTTCCGTCTTCGGCCGCCCGCCTGGCGTGGTCCAGGACGACATCTAGTTCGATTCCTCGAATTTCGCCACACTCCGAAGGCGAAAAACCGGCCGCCAACAGCCGACAAGTCCAGTAGTAGCTCGGATGCCCAGCGGCTTCGGGGGTGTCTTCCCGTGGATGAGGGCGCTGCGATGATTCTGTCCCCTTTGAATCGTCACCAACCACGATTCTCAGAATGGCCGCTCCGTAGCTATGCAGCTTTGCCTCGCCGATTCCCTTGACGGCCAACAGTGCCTCGGGCGAGTTGGGACGCCGTCGGGCGATCTCCTCCAGCGTAGAGTTCCACATGATCTGGAAGTGTGACACGCCAGCCTCGGCCGCCCGCTCATTCCGCCACTGTTTGAGTGCCGCCACCAGTCCTGGATCGGCCGGCGGCAAATCGGCCAAATGGGGTACGCCGGCCGGGCTCTCCGATTGGGGCACCGCCGGGTCGCCGCGAATCTTTGCCGACAAGTACGCCGGCAGCGGCAGTTCGATACCCAACTCGGCCGTGCCCTTCATTACGTCGGTCCCCAGCGCGGTCAGTTGCACCACCGGCCGGCCAAGCTCGACAGCCTCCTGTTGCAGACATCGCACCGCTATCAGACTGTCGATTAACGTCGCTACTTCCGGCTGCTTCAGATGCCCGAGCAGTCCGAACGTACTCAACTTGTTCAGGCCCAGCTTGTCCATCCTGGCGGAGCCGGAGCCGCAGAGCATTTGGGCAATGAGATTTTTGCCGCAGGCGAATCGGGCCTCTGTCCGGGCCACGCCGCTGAGCACCATGCGCACCGCCTCGACGATTTTCTTATGGGTTGTCGCCGGGGCAGTGTCCGGGGCCTTTTGCGAAGAAAGCCGGCTGCAATTGTCGCAATTACCGCACTGTCCGGCATCCCGCTCGCCAAAATACCGAAGGATCTGCTGTTGCCGGCACTGCGAACTGAGCGCAAAGCGGATTACCAGGTCCAGCTTCTCGCGCTCCGCCGCCTTGCGTCGCTCGAGCGTCTCGAAGTCGATGTCGAGTTCCTCGAAGGGCACATCCCCGTCAATCATGCGAATTGCCCGGCCGCGAAACGGCGGAACATAGGTGAAAATCTCAAGGTTGTTCAACTCGCGCAGCGCATGAACCACCGAGCTTTGGGCGAGTTCCTCGCGTTGGGCCAGACTGTCGGGCCGGAAGTAGACCATCTCGTTGCGCCGTGGTCCGACCAACCGCTGGACGGCTTGCAACACGCGGCGCTGGGTCTTCGCCTGCTTGGGTAACAGATCGACCAGCGTGGGTAGGTCGCTGTCAAGCCGCACGGCCGCCATGTTCTTCGAAGCGACCAACCGCTCGAGCACGCCGGCCGACTCGAGTAGTTGTTCGCAAGTGCCAACGCCGTCGGCTCCGATCGGCAGGCTCAGGCAATCCTTGATGTCCTGTTGCGTGAACTCGATCGGATCGGCGTCGATGCTTCGCAGGTAGTCGTATACGGCGGCAACGTTCTCGCGAGCCGGATAGGCGCTTTCGATGAAGTACTCCTGAATGTAGCGGTCCGAAGCGTTGTAGAGCAGCAGGCACCTGGACGGTTTTCCGTCCCGGCCGGCTCGGCCCGCCTCCTGGTAATACGCCTCCAGTGTTCCCGGCAGATTGTAATGCACCACGAAGCGCACGTCGGCCTTGTCGATACCCATTCCAAACGCCGTGGTGGCCACGACTATCTCGACGCGGCCGCCCATGAACGCCTCTTGAGTCGTGTGGCGCTGTTCTCCCAACAAGCCCGCGTGATAGGCGGCCGTCCGCCGCCCCGTCCGCTCGGAGATTATCCGGGCGACTTCCTCGGTGCGTTTTCGGGTCGAGGCGTAGACGATTCCCGCACCCGGCGTCTGGCGGAGGAACTCGACCAGCAAGTCGCCCTTGTGGCGTTCGTTGCGTGGCGATTGGACCTCGTGGAAGAGGTTGGGGCGTGCGAATCCGGTGATGAAGGTCCGCGGTTCGTCGAGGTCGAGTTGTTCGATGATGTCGCGGCGTACGGCGTCGGTGGCCGTGGCGGTCAGGGCGATAGTGGTTGGTCGCCCCAATCGGCGGCGGAAGTGTCCCAGCCGGCCGTAGTCGGGTCGGAAATCATGCCCCCATTCGCTGACACAGTGCGCTTCGTCAACCGCAAGCAACTTGAGCCCCACCGCGCCCCCCGCATCGAGAAACCCCGAACTACGGAACCGCTCCGGCACCACGTAGACCAGGCGGTACCGCCCGGCCGCCATCTGCTCGAGCCGGTTGTACTGCTCGGCCAACGGCAGCGTGCTGTTGATGTACGTCACCGGCAGCCCCAGCGCATGAAGCTGATCGACCTGGTCTTTCATCAGGGCAATCAGCGGCGAGACGACCAGCGTAAGGCCGTCCGTTGTCAGGGCGGGCAACTGGTAGCAAAGGCTCTTGCCGCCGCCGGTCGGCATTACGCAGAGGCAATCGCCGCCGGCCAGCACGGTCGAGATCACCTCTTTCTGCCCCGGCCTGAACGACGACAGCCCAAACCGCGGCAAGTACGATTCGATGTCTACTTGGGCATCGCTTGGCATGAGTGGAGAGTTGTCAGTGGTTAGTGCCGCTTGCGGCTTCGCAACTTACCAACGCGGAAACGCATCAAGCCAAACATGCATTATAGACGCGGCTCGGATTGCTTCCAAGGTAACCGTTCACGGGGTTGACAAACGCCCGGTGGTTGAGCGCAGCGAAACGAACGCCCGGTGGTTGAGCGCAGCGAAACCCCGGGGTTTCGCTGCGCTCAACCACCGGGCGTTTTCGCTTGATTGGGTCTCGTCGACCCACCTGCGTTCAGAGCTTCCCGCTGGGGAATAACCGCTTGACCAGGACGTCGTTCTCGTAGAGGAGTTCGGTGGTTTTGTCGCCCAATTCGTTCCACGAAATGATCTTTCCGTGCCGCTTGCCGTGGACGAATGCCGCACGATTGGCCATCTGCCCGTTCTTGTACCAAGCGGACTGAACGCCGTGTAGTTGATCGTCGACGTAGTGTCCTTCGGCCGACTTCTGACCGTTGTCGTGCCAGCGAATCCAGGTGCCGTGCTTCTTGCCCGATTTGTACTCTGCCTGGCGGCGGGGCTTGCCCTCCTTGTTGTAATAGATCCAGGGGCCGTCGCGCTTGCTGTCCTTGTATCCCTCTTTTCGATCCACCGTGCCGTCCGGGCGCCAATAGGTCCAATTGCCCTCGGGCCGACCGTTTCTGTAGCTTCCGGTCTTGGCTTTCTTTCCGTTGGCGAACCAGAAGGTCCACTCGCCCGTGCGACGGCTGTCGGCGTATGTTCCCTCGCAAAACCTCTTGCCGTTGGGATGCCACTCGACGTAGTCGCCGTGGTTCACGGTATTGTCGTCGGTATAAAGCTTGACTTGACGCACAACCCGGGCGCTGCCGTCTTCGTAGCTCTCCTTCACTTCCCGAGTACCCACCAGCTTGGGCGGCGGTACTTCGTCGATCTCGACCGGTTTGGAATCCGCAAGCGGTTCCGGTTCTTTATTGTCCGGCGCCTGCGTCGTGGCGCCGGAATCGACCTCTACGGCGCCGTTTTCTGCTGGTTTTTCGAGTTCACGAAAGTACTTGTCGGCCCTGTCTTCACCACAGCCGGCCAACAACCCGGCCAACAACACAGACATCGACAACCAATAACAGGCCAATACTCGCATCAGTCTAGTCACGGCACTTGCCTCCACGGAAAACCCCACTGCAATGCGGGCGCATCAATCCTACCACCCTCCCCAGTACGCAAATATTGCACACTGCCGGTCCCCCGTCCATCTATTCTATTGTAGCGGCCGCCGTAAGCCAAAGCAAAGCGGCTCTCGCGGGGGGTGACGGCGGGCGTGGCGTCACTTCTTGGCTGGTAGTCGCCGATTGAAGATTTCCGGATCGAACGGATCGGCGGGAACGAACGGTTGTGGCGGCTTGCCGCGTTTTACGGAGGACCGCCGGTCGGCCTGCTTAATATTCTCCGGGGCGACCGGTAATAAGGGCTTTGGCACGTCGCCCGCGGGTGCGGGTGCCAAGACGGCCGGTTCGGGAAAATCGAACCCGGGCTTTTGGCCGGCCTTCAACTGGGATGCGGAACCCGAGCCGGCTGTTGCCGACGCGCTTTTGGCCGGCTGGGGGGGGTGCGTCTGGATACTCGCTGGCCTGCGGGGCTCGGGAGCGTGAACAACCCGGTATACCCAGTTGACCAGGTCCCTGTACTGGGCCGTCTGGCAATTGGTGAAGATGGCCGCCTTGGCCGTGCCATGCGGCCGAATTGGAACGGTTAGCAGTTTGCTGGCAGTCGGATCGGTCCGATCGATCCATTGGAGCGTTGCGTACAAGTTCCGTTGCGTCAGACGCCGGCTGGGCCGCCGGCCCGGATGAATCCGAAACAGGCTGAACTCCGTCTCCGATTGCGGGCCGTGGCAGCCGGCGGCCGTGCAACCGTTGACCAACAACGGCTGAATTGACTGGGCAAACATCTCCACCGCGTGGCGTGGCACGCCTCGCACCAGGCGGTCCAGGTCTTCCGACGAAGGAACGGTCTGGGCCGAAAAAGGGACCAGGTTTAATTTGCCGGAACGGCCCGGAGGGTGCTTCGCACAAATTAAACCTGGTCCCTTTTTCGGCTGAGATGATCGTTCTGCTTTCTCGGCCGGCCCCTTTCGGCCAATGGTCAGCGTCGGCATCTTCAACCGCCGCTCCAAGATTTCGATCATCGGATGGGTCGGGTCGGCGGCCATTGCATCGGCTAATTCATGGGCGGCGTAGCCGGTCAGTCCTTGCCGTTGGCACCATGCGGCCAACTCGACGTGCTCGTGTACGTCACCTAATTGGATGGCCGCCCGCTTCCGCCGGTAGGCTTCCTCCAGGTCGCGGCAGCAGAACTCCACTTGCTTGGCCCTGACGCGGATTTCGCCGTCGGGCAGAACGACAATATATCGGTCGCCCGCGGGGGTAATCCTACCACTGAGTACTTCGCCGTTGCGCAACAGCAATACGCCCGGCCCGACGAAAAAGGGGTCAGAACTATTTTTCTCTGCGAGCGTCCACAAAACACTCCCACGATTGCCGGAAAAATAGTTCTGACCCCTTTTTTCCACGGGTTGCTCCGCCGGAACAACCCGCCAGAGGGCCAAGACCACCGTCACCGCCGCAAGTGTCCGGGCAGCTACAGAGTATCGCCGCAAACAGGTCCCCATGATGGGCGGGAGGGTAGTGGATGCAACGACTCAGGTCAAGAGGAAATTCACTTCTTGCTCTTCTCGTAAAATTCCAGCATGAAATCGCTCAGCAGCCGAACACCTTCGGCCGGCATGGCGTTGTAGATCGACGCCCGACAACCGCCGACCGAGCGGTGCCCCTTCAACGCGGTCAGTCCGCGCCGAAGGGCTTCTTCAAGGAACCGACCTTCCAGGGCCGCATCGGCGATGCGGAACGTGACGTTCATAATCGACCGGCTACCCGGCTCGGCGTGCCCGTCGTAAAAGCCGTCGCACCGATCGATGGCGTCGTAGAGCCATTGGGCCTTTTCCCGATTTAGCTCGAGCATCTTGTCCAGGCCGCCGATCTCGCCCAGCAGCCAGTCCGTGACCAGCTTGACCATGTAGACGGCAAACACGGGCGGGGTGTTCAGCATCGACTTACCCTCGGCCATGACGCGGTAGTTAAGCATCGAGGGGAGGTCGTTCGGCGCCCTTTGGACCAGATCGTCCCGAATGATGACGATCGCCACGCCGGCCGGCCCGGCGTTCTTCTGGGCGCATGCGTAAAGGATTCCGTAGCGCTCGATCGGCACCGGGCGGCAGAGGAAATCAGACGATGAGTCGCAAACCAATGGCACGTCGCCCACATCAGGCTCGCTGGGAAACTGCACGCCCTGGATCGTCTCGTTCGAGGTGATGTGAACGTAGGCGGCGTCCGGATTCAACTGGATTTCATCCTGCTTGGGAACGCGGGTGTAGTTGGCCGACTCGCCATCCCAGGCAACATGCGTATCGCCCTGCGTATTGGCTTCCTTTATCGCTTTCTTGCCCCAGGAGCCGGTGAGGATGTAGTCGGCCGACTTGCCGGTGCCGCGCAGGAAGTTCATGGGCACCATGGCGAATTGCAGTTGGGCACCGCCATGCATGAAGAGGACCCGGTAGTTGTCGGGTACTGCGAGCAGCTTGCGGAGGTTGGCCTCGGCCTGCTCGATAATGTTTTTGAAGGTTGCCGAGCGGTGGCTGATTTCCAGCATCGATATCCCGACCCCCGGCAGCGCCAGCAAATCGCGTTGCGCTTTTTCCAGGGCCGGCAAAGGCAACATGGCGGGACCGGGCGAAAAGTTGAAAACTCGTTTTTCCATTGTGCTATCCTGATCGTGAAAAGTAACTCTCAACTCTAAACTTTCGACTCTCAACTTTCAACTTTCAACTCTCTACCAAGCGTAGGCATCCGGGGCCTGACTGCCGGGGCCTGGCCAGATATCTCCCGGGCCGGGCCAAATCTCGTCCAGTCGGGAAAGCTCCTCTTGCGATAGCTCGATCTCCAACGCGGACATGCTGGCGTCGAGATGCTCCATTGTGCGCGGTCCGACGATCGGCGCCGTAACCGCCGGGTTGGCAACCAACCAGGCCAAGGCCACCTCGGCCGGCTTCCGGCCAATCTGGCGGCAGAACGCCTCGTAGGCCTCCAGGTTCGCGCGGCGCGGATCGACCAGATGGGGCGGTAGCTTCGCTCGACGCCCACCGCCGGCCTTTTCCAGCGAGCCGGCCAGCAACCCGCCATCCATGGGACTGTATGGAACTAACCCCAGCCCCAGCGCCCGACAGGCGGGAACTACCTCTAACTCGACGGCCCTGGTCGCCAGGTTATACTTGCTCTGCTCGGAAACCAGGCCGAGCGAGTTTCTCGCGGCCGCAACGCTGTTGGCCTGTGCGATATTCCAGGCGGCGAAGTTGCTGCTTCCCACGTAAACGACCTTGCCGGCCGTGACTAATTGCTCCATGGCCTGCCAGATTTCTTCCCAAGTCGGATTGTGCGTGGGAGTTATGATCTGGTCCATGTAGGGTATGTCGAACAGGGTCGGCTGCGTGGGGCCCGGCATCCCACGATCGATATGGTGCATTTGGTAGAGGTCGATTGTGTCGGTCCGCAGCCGGCGGAGGCTCGCGTCACAGGCTCGGCGTATGTGCAGGGCGGAAAGTCCACGCCGGTGCGGCAAATCGCCCATGGGACCAAATAGC
Source organism: Pirellulales bacterium (assembly GCA_030607895.1). Lineage (GTDB taxonomy): Bacteria > Planctomycetota > Planctomycetia > Pirellulales > Thermoguttaceae > JAUWJC01. The sequence continues at coordinate 4,005 of JAUWJC010000034.1, read as the reverse complement.
TTGGTCGCCAGCACGATCTGCTCCCGGCGTCCGCCGCCCTGAGCCAGCCATCGCCCAACGAGTTCTTCGGTAAGCCCTTTTCCCAGCGGATTGCCGTAGACGTCGGCCGTGTCGAAGAAGTTTATACCCAACTCCAGGGCACGGTCCATTATGGCCAGTGCGTCCGACTCGTCCGTATCGACGCCGAAATTCATCGTGCCCAGGCAGAAGCGGCTGACAAGCAAACCGGTGCGGCCAAGTTGGGTGTACTGCATGAAACGGCTCCTTTGGATGCAATCGAAAACGTCAATTTAGCAACAATGCCCGGCACCCGATAGTCGGGACGGCGAAGTTGCCGGTGGCTTGACGCCGCCGTCGCGTGTGTTAAATTGGGTAGCCGTGTAAAGCCGCGACCAGTGGTCGCGGAACTTCCAAACGGAACTTCCAAACAGAACTTCCAAACAGTGGGACAATCCGAAACCCCGCGACCACTGGTCGCGGCTTTACACCATCTAACCAAGGAGAACTGTCATGATCGCTTCTGGGTTCCGTTCTCGTCTCGTCATTGTCTTGGCCGTGGTATTTGTCACGGCGGCTGCCGCCGGCAACAACTTGCCTGCCGGAGATACCGTTGCCCAGACCGACGTCTTCACCAGCGGCAGCGAAGGCTACCATACCTATCGCATTCCCGGCATCGTGTCGACCAACAAGGACACGCTGTTGGCGTTTTGTGAAGGCCGAAAGACAGGCCGCGGCGACCACGGCGACCTGGACCTGGTGCTGCGGCGGAGCACCGACGGCGGGAAGACATGGCAGCCGATGCAACTGGTGTATGAGGAGGGCGACTCGGAAAAGATCACCATCGGCAATCCTTGCCCGGTCGTCGATCGGACCACCGGCACCATCTGGCTGCCCTTTTGCCGCAACAACGACCGGGTGTTCATGACCAACAGCACCGACGACGGAAAGACCTGGGCCACACCGGTAGAGATTACCAAGGACGTGAAGAAACCCGAATGGCGATGGTATGCCACAGGCCCTGGTCACGGCATCCAACTCCAGAGCGGCCGGCTCGTCATCCCCTGTGACTGCAATGACATCCGCGACAAGAAACAGCACTCGCTGGTCTTCTACAGTGATGACCGTGGGCAGACGTGGAAGCTGGGCGGCGTCACGGAAGCCGCTATGGACGAGTGCGAAGTGGTCGAGTTGGTCGACAAGTCCCTGCTATTGTGCATGCGGAACTACCGGGGCAAGAACCGGCGGGCCTTCGCCACCAGCAGCGACGCCGGCCTGACCTGGTCCGAACCGACGCATCACGAGCAGGTCTTCTGTCCCACCTGCCAAGCGAGCATCGAGCGATACACACTCAAGCCACCGGCGGCGAAGAACCGGCTTCTCTACTGCGGTCCCGGCGGGCCGGGACGCACGAACATGACGATCCGCCTAAGCTACGACGAGGGCAAGAGTTGGCCGGTGGCCAAAGTGATCCGCAACGGTCCGGCCGCCTACTCGGACCTGGTAGTGCTGCCGGACGGCACCATCGGTTGCCTTTACGAGTGTGGCGACAAGCACGCCTACGAGAAGATTGCGTTTGCCCGGGTCACGCTCGGTTGGGTTAGCGGCGGGAAAGACCGTTTGTCGGCGCGGTAGTCGGCCGAATCGCCGCGGCAATGCGATAAGCCGACGATGCTCGAACACAACGAACCATTTATCGAACTCAACGACTTCTTGCTGCCGTGCCCTCTGCCGGCAGTTGTCGCGGTTATGGTGGTGCTGCTTCGCCGGAACTGTTTCCCCAGGGTATGCAGGAAGGCTATCAACTTACGGGACGGCTGCCGGAATCCGAAAAAATGCCCGGCGTCAGGCTGCGGCAGGTGCGATTGAAAGACGGATGCGTCTTTACGTTGCGACCCAGTTTCGTGATGAGTTACATGACCGGCACCGTCGAGGAACTCGAACATCCGCTGCTGTTGCTCTCGCTCGGCGTGCCATGCTGGGCCGTGACGAAGATCTTCGAACGCAACGACATGTACTGGCACCGGCTTCTGGAACGCCTGGGACGCAACAGTCTGGTGGGGACCACCGTGCGTGATCCGGCGCGGCTGCCCGAACATCTGGCCGACGACGAGCATCACACCGATTGGTGCGGCGAAAAGGGTTACGTGGCCTTCACGGACACCAGCGTTCGTGCGAGCGACGTCTGCGAGGCTGGGCTCTCTTGCAGAACTTTCGCCCATTCGCGCCCCGTAGCGGCCAGCCCCGTAAATACCAGCGCCCCGCCCACCGACTCAACCAAAGCCAATACCACCCCCATTGGCTACACAACCTTCAGGTCTGCGCGTCATTGGCGGGCGCCAGGCCGCCTACATAGAAAACGTTAGTGTTAGGAAAATTGAAGTGAAAGTTGAGAGTGGACGTTGCGAAGCCGCAAGCGGCCAGATTCCGCCTTCCCCCTTCCGCCTTCATCCTTCAGGCAAAGATTGTCTGCTCGCGATCGGGGCCGACGGATGCCACTTCGATCGGACGGCCCACAAGTTGACTGATCCGTGCGATGTACTTCTTGGCATTTTCGGGCAAGTCGTCCATTTGACGGATATCGGTGATTTCCTGCTGCCAGCCGGGTAACGTTTCGTATACGGGCACCACGCGGCGGAGGTCGTCTACGTGACTGGGGAAACGGGTGGTTCGCCGTCCGTCCAGTTCGTAGGCGGTGCAGACCTTCAACTCCGGCAACTCGCCGAGCACGTCCAGCAGCATCACGCAAATAACGTCGACACCACTCAAACGGGCCGTGTATCGAGCGGCGACTGCGTCGAACCAGCCGCAGCGTCGCGGGCGCTTGGTGACGGTGCCGTATTCGTTCCCCCGATCGCGGATGTGTTGTCCGGTTTCGTTATCCTGTTCGGTGGGGAAGGGCCCGCCGCCTACCCGCGTGGTGTACGCCTTGAGAATGCCGATCACCTTGCTCACGTATCGGCCCGGCACCCCGGAACCGCTCGAAACGCCTACACCCGAACTGTTGCTGCTGGTTACAAAGGGGAACGTGCCGTGATCGATATCGAGCAGTGCACCCTGGGCACCCTCGAAGAGTATGTTCTTTTCCGACTCGACGGCGTCGAGCAGGTAGACCGTCGTATCGGCCACGTGCGGGCTGAGCCGTTCGGCGTAGTCGCTGTACTGGCGGTGGATTTCGGCCGCATCCAGCCGTACTCGCTCGGCACCTCCGCAGAGGCCGGGCAGGATATCGTTCTTGGCCTGGGTGATGTGCTCGATCCGCTGGCGGAAGTCGGCGCGGTACATGTCGCCCAACCGGACGGCGAACACGCGGCCGACCTTGTCGCGATAGCACGGCCCGATGCCACGCAGCGTGGTACCGATTGCCTCGCCGCCGCTGAGACGCTTGTCCAGGAGCCGATCTTCTTCAAAATGCCAGGGGAAGATGATGTGTGCCCGGTCGCTGACTATCAGGTTGTCGCCCACCGCGACCTGCCGAGCGGTCAGGCCGTCGATTTCTTCCAACAGGGCGGCCGGGTTGAGCACCACGCCCCCGGCTACCACGCACTTCACGTCGGGGCGGAAGATACCGCTGGGAACCAGCGACAACTTGTAGCTCTGGCCACCGGTTACCACTGTATGGCCGGCGTTCGAGCCACCCTGGTACCGCACCACGATGTCGTGCTTTGCGGTCAGGATATCGACGATTTTGCCCTTGGCTTCGTCACCCCACTGCAGGCCGACGACACAGGTTACAGGCACGGCACCGTTCCTCGGAATGAGTCAAGTTGGCCGCCACGGCCCATCCAGGCCGCAACATCCCAAACCGCTTCAGTCTAACGCCTGCGGGCTCTGACAGTCAAGAAGGTTCGGTAGCGTGCAGCGGTGTCTTTCCACATGGTCTGGCACATGAAAACGCCGGTTCTTCCGTTCTTGGGTGCAAAACGCTAGAAACGCGGCGGTGTGCCACTGCTTGCCCGGAGAAAACAAGCCATTTGAGTTGGGCAGGCACTGCTTGCGGGCTTTCCG